>NZ_PKUB01000027.1 GCF_002868845.1 Desulfuromonas sp. | reverse complement strand
CAGGACCCCGAACACCTCGGGGAACCACAGCATCAGGCCGGAGCCGCCGATGGCGAACATACCCCAGAAGACCGCGATGAAGTCGAATTTCTCCCAGTAACGGTTCATTCCGGGGTCGGACCAAGTTAACCTCTTGATTCTTATAAATAAACATCCAAAAAATGCCTGTATTTAGTTGCTATGGGCCTATTTTCGTTCCCAAAATCAGGGCCACAGCTCTCTTCTGCCAAACGTAGCCAGGAATAAAATAGCGATTAGTCCTGGGCACGACATCTCATCCCCTCCAGAGTGATAACGACCTGCTTTTGCACTATAAGCCGGTTTTTACTCCGAAAAATCCGCCCATAGGCCCTTTTTTAGGGCATAATTTCGACATTTCCGTCCGGCCCCGAAAGCTCGGTGCCAGTAGACCTCGAATTCCCTCTGCAATTTCCGCTGCCGGTGTGGTTGTTCAGCCAGATAGGCCAGCCTCGGCGAAGGGCGAGAGGTGAAGTGCTTCAATAGCAACATACAACTTGAAATATGGCCTGTTTCGTGTAATGATTAACCATCAAATTGGTGCCGTGGCGGTGTGAACAGTTACTGTTCGCTAACCGGCATGAGTACCGGTAGCAATTAAAAGGGTCTCAGCGAGGTGAGCAGTTACTGCTTGCTGTAGCTGGGGCTCTTTTGTTTTATGGATGATATTTCAGCCAGTCATAAATCCTGATGGCCCGCTTCAAATCGGTTTTGAACGCTGGTTCTCCCGTGGTAAGCGCGGAAGGGTTGGCAGTCAGGATATTCACAAGGAAGGCGTGTAGCTCGTCGACATCGATATTTTCTTTCTTGAGATGGGGCAGCACCTGTAGACATTTTGCCGCAGGCAACGTGCTACTGAGTGAGGAAATGGTCTCTTGCCGGCAATAATGACGTTCACGGTTTTTTTTGATCGTGCTGGAAAGCAAGTCATCAAAGTGCTGCTTACTTTGTGCAGCTGACTGGGCTCTCTCCGGCAAATCCTCCGAGTATTGCGAAAGGTACTTGAATATCGGCAAGCTGTTACTGTTATGCGACAACAGCGTTGGCAAGGCTTTCCAGATGATGCTTTCCGCATCGAAATCCCTGTTGTCGAGAACCACATCGGCGTACAGCTCGTCCGCCGTAATCCCCGCATACCCCTTCTGACCGAAATCAGCCAGCACCCCCACACCGACAACCACTTCTACATCTTCCAGTTTATCGTCTTCAAAATTCATGACCCGCATTCGTCCCGTCGGCTTGTTCGTCAGAACCAGCTCGTAGATGTCCTGCTTTAGTCGCCGCAGCATCGGAGCGTTATATTTTGCCTGGTTTTCCAGCAGGGCCTGATATAACGGCTCGTAGCTTTTCAAACGGATGCGTGTCATTTCAATGGATTTACCACCTTCAAACGATTTGCTGTAGGTGGAGACCTCCTCGTCCTCGCCCTCTTTTGCCCGCACGACAAACATCAACCGTTCCTTAATCTTGTCGAGGTTTTCGACGGAAAGGCATTTGACGATCGATTTCAGGATGTTTTCGATGTTGGCATCATTGATGGAATATCCGATGAACACGATGGGGTGTTCGAGAAAAATCGTCAGGATTTTTGCAGCCAGATAGGCATTCTTTTCCGTGAAATCGGCATAATCAGCTTCGTTGATAACGATGGATTCCGGCTTGGTGTAGCAGCCATGTATTTTGTAGATTTCGGAAACACCGTGCAGGGTGGAAAAGAGCAGCTCTTCCTGGCCGACGTATTTCGTATAACTGGGGAACAGATCCTCGATGAAGCTGTCGTAATTGGTCGTCAACACTCCGCAGATACTGCGCATTTCCAACTTTTTAAACAATTCAATTTCAGTCGCATACCCGGTGTCATGCACCATGCTCTTGTCGCGCATGTGGCGGGCAATTTCAATCTTTAACGGAGAGACCGAGCGGCTGATCTCATCTGCCGATTGCTCCCTGCTTTCCCTGCATTGCTCGTCACTGAACCAGCGCACATTGAAGTCTCGCTCGATCAGTTCCGCCACCTTCGGCAACAATCCTTCCTTGCACTCCAGCCCTTTTGCCTGCTGTTCATACATCTCATAGGCATACTCATTGTCAGTCGCCAACCGGGCAAATTTACGAAGCAAACCTATCCAGTTTTCCAAACCGAGATAGCGGATTGACATGCCTGACCCGACAAACAGCATCGGCAGGTGGTCCGTTTTTTTCAAGAGCCTCAGCATTACATTTTTCATGATAACTCCAGTAACTATCTCTTTCTGGTTTGAATCAACTCACCCTGACCTGGCCGTTCATCAGCATGGGCAGGAGCCAACCGCGAAGTTGGGTGAGGTGCTGGTTTTCCTTTTCGTGTAGATCCTGTCGCTTGAGGATCGACTCCACTGATTTGGTGAACTGTTCGACAACGTTCGGGTCAGGCAATGAGCGGGTGCTTTACGTGGAGCCCGAATTCCCCGGTGGGGCAGAATTTCGCCGCCCTCAGCTACCTGTCAAAGGGTGGCAATAATGGCAACAAACTCGTCGAGCCGGTAAGCCCCCTCAATGGGGTTTTTGTCGAACACCATGAAATAACGGTACTGATTCTCTGCCTTGGCTGCCCATGCTTTGCCCAGCTTCAGCTTGCGTTCCGAGTCGGAATTGTCGCGATCATCCCCCTTCGTTTCGATCAACAGGGTCTTTCCGTTTTTGGTCTGCACCAGAAAATCGGGGTAGTGATTGATGAATCCGTTGAGGCAGAAGCCCTTTTTTTCCATGATCTTGTGCCAAAAGAGGACGTTGTCGAGGTTGGCAATGTCGTTGATTGCTTTGACCTCAAGGGAATTCATGCCTCCTTCGCGAGCATAGAGACTCTTGGGAATACTGGGGGCTATGTCCACGGGATGAATACAGATAGGAAGCGTGTAGGCTTCTTTGACGGTCAGACGATCTCCAGCTAACCACGTACCAAAACATTTTTCTGCGTGTTCGGTGGCCAGAGCATTGATCTTCCCTTTGATCTTGTCCCGGTAGCTGTACTCGCGTTCAACGCAATCTCGTAGCTGTTCAACCGTCATGGCGGAGAAAATGCGCTTGACGTAAACCTTGATCTCCTGGTCGGCAATCGGGTACATGTTGCCGATCAGTTGGCACATTCTGCCGGTCAACTGCTCGATCTGCGATTCTTTCGGACGGCTGAGGATGTACTCCGCCAGTTGCTCGCGCACTCCTGACTTCAGCTTCCAAAAACCCGGCTTGTAATCGTCTTCGGCAACCTTCTCGATGTCGATGCGGTAGGCGTCGCCATCCATTGTGGCAAAGTCAATCTGGCTGTCGCACTGACTGAGACGGAATTCTTCAAGGAAAAGCTCTTTGTTGACCCTCACCTCGTCCTCGAACAGATAGAGTCCGAGCGGCTGGGTATAAAACTCAGGAAGGCAAAGATTTTTGGCCTCATTCGCAAAGACAGGCTCCATCGGATACTCGTCCATACGCCCCCTCACTTCGTCAGGAAATTCAAAGCCGCCAGCGTCCTTCGTGCGCTCTTCGTACTCTTGATTGGCCTCGTTGGTGATTTCTTCAATCTCCTGAAGAACATCATCGACCGCCTCCGAATTCCAATCACTTTCAATCGGACTAACCTCTTCACCAACCGGCAGGGACTGTTCCTGATCACCAGCTTCAGAATCCACAACCGTATCTCCCTGCGGCACGAAAAGGTCACGCTGGGAAGGTTTGGTGTCTTCCGCTCCCTTCAAGTCAGCAGGCAACTCCTCAGCATCCTTGGCTCGCAGATCCTTACGACTGAATCCGGCCAAGTTCAGACCCTCGACAATCTTGTCCAGCGTGCTGATGAAATGCGCTGATGATGCTAAGACGAAAGCGTTGTTCAGTAGGTTTCGTTGGTGCTTTCGGGCGTAGGGCTGGCGCAAAACCCGGCCGACAATCTGCTCCACGTCCACCGACGAATGCCGGTTGGCAATGGTGGCCAGAACGTAGGCGAAGGGGCAGTCCCAGCCCTCCTTGAGAGCGTTGATGGTGATGATGTAGCGGATGGGACAGGTCCTGGAGAGCAATGGCACATTTTTCAGTTCGTTGATCGTTGCCGTCTTGATGGCAATCTGCTCTTCAGGGATGCCGAGTTTGACCAGTCGCTCGCGAATAAGGGTGAAGGTCGTGCTGTCCTCGCGGGTTTCAGGCTCAGCCTGGAAAAGAACGATGGGACGGATGTAGTCGCCCCCCTGCTTCTCTTCTTCGACGGCCTGCGCCTCCAGCCGGTTTCTCAGCTTAATGGCGCTGTTGATGACCTCCTTCTGACTGTGGTGGTTGTAGGCGATCACCGGCAGCTTGACCATGTTGTTGTCATTGAGCTGCGCGGCGTCAACATAGCTGATGATGTTGCTCTCTTTGCGCGGCGTGGCCGTCAGGTCAAGGATGAAGCTGGGGTTGAAGTTGGTCAGCATCTCTTTGCTGAGGTTGGACCCGGCATTGTGGCTCTCGTCCACAATGCACACCGGCCTCATACTGCGGATCACATTGATCAGCGCCGATTCGTCCGTCTCGGGCAGAACGTCCTCGGCACTGATGGCGCGGACGAACCCATCCAGGTTGCTGTTTTCCTGATACGCTTTGCGCCCCTCCTTGTTGCTGGACCGGAACGAGGCATAGCTGAGAACGAACACGTTGAGCTGCTCACGAACGCTGCTGACGTTGAAGTTCGCCCCCTGCAACAGATCTTCCTTGCCGTACACCCCAACCCGGCCGTTGAACAGGGTGTTGAGCTTCTGGCGATAGGGGTGTTGGGGGTTGTTGAGATTGTTGTAGGTCTGTTCAAGAATGGCGTTGGAAGGGACCAGCCAGACGACCGCTTTGGGTTCATTGCGCAGGTAGATTTCAAGGCAGTCGAAGACCGTGCGAATGGCGTTGGTTGCAATGAAGGTCTTGCCGCCACCGGTCGGCACTTTGAGACAGATATGAGGAACTTGCGGGATGATGTTCCGGTACTTTTCGGGCCGGACCACGCCTTTGTCGGTCCAGAAGCGTTCAAAAGCCTGCTGTAGGTTGCCGCAACTCTCAACGGAGGAGAGAAACCCGGCCAGGTCGTCCAGTACGTTCTGTTGGTACGAGAGTAATTCCATGCCGGTCTCCTAAAAACGGGATATATCCCGAGGGATTTTCTTGAAGCGGATGTTGTGTTTGCGCATGAACCCGGCATCGAGGACGCAGGAGTCGGCGTAGATGAGGTAGCCTTCGTTTTTGCGTTGCAGCGTCGCCAGGAAATCGAGGCTGAGCACGGTCAGGCGCTCTGGATCGTAGTAGAAATAGAACCCGGTCCGGTCGCGCTCGCCGAGCCAGTAGGGATGCTCGTCGGCTTCGATGGCAGGGAGTTTTTCCGTCCAAGCGACGTACTGACGGATTTTTTCAGTGCCGATCGCCTCGTTTAGATTCCCTTCATCGTCAAAGACCCGCTCGCCAAGGGTGTAGTAGTCGAAGCCGCCGCCGGTGCCATCAACACGCTTGCCCTCCTCACCGTAGCCGTCCATGACCCGCAGCACCCTTTCTGCGGTGATGGTTTCGGCATAGTCCATCATTTCGATCAGGATGAACTTGCGATTGCCACCGTCCTGATTGTTGAGGTTGAGGACGGCTTGGGCAGTGGTGCCGGAGCCTGCGAAGGAATCGAGGATAAGTGAATTGTTATCGCAAGCTATATCCAGGACCCTAGAGATGAAATCTGCTGACTTGGGGAAAGCAAAGACTCTCTCTCCCATTATTTGGTCTAATTCATCTGCACCAGTTTGTCCTTTTATGTCTGCCCAGAAACTGGATACCGGCATCCTTGCCTCTGTTTCAGAGAGAAAGCGCTTCTTTCTGGTTTTCCCGGTTTTGGGATTTAGTGGCCACCAGATTTTGTTGTCAGCCAATAGCTTTTCATAACCAGCCCTGTCAGTAATCCAGCCTCTTGATGGGTCTGGATAAAAAACATCGCCCGTTTCCGGATTGCAAATATTATAATGCAGGTTCGGGCGATCTTCCTTTGTAGCCTTCCCTGTAAGAGGGTCAGTAACATAAGGGCCCCTTGGGTCATTGTCTTGATTTTTAAAATTTGATCTATCAATAAAGCGGCCGTGTATTGGAGCCCCTTTGGAGGAAACAATAACGTATTCGTAGTCTATTGATAGTCGAGTCTTGACTCGGTTGTCAGTATTTCTGGATTTCCAACAAATAGATCCCAAGTAGTTATTCTTACCAAACACTTCCTCGAGTACTATTTTTAGAGAGTGATATTGGTTCTCGTCGATACTACATAAAAATACGCCATCATTAGCGAGAAGGCGCTTAAGCAGTTGCAGACGCGGATACATCATGCACAGCCACTTGTCGTGCCGACAGAGGTCTTCCCCCTCCTTACCAACAACATCGCCAAGCCATTTCTTGATGCGCGGATCATTGACGTTGTCGTTGTAAACCCATCCCTCGTTGCCGGTGTTGTAAGGCGGGTCGATGTAGATGCACTTGACCTTCCCCTCATACTGAGGCAGCAGGGCCTTGAGGGCTTCAAGGTTGTCACCGTGGATTATTTTGTTGCCGGTTGAAACTTCGTTTTCGTCGCCGAAGGTGTACTGGTGGTCGAGGGTCTTGACCGGCACCTCTTGGTGATGGTTGATAACCTTGTCTTTGCCTTTCCAGATCAATTCGGGCATGAAGCTTCCTTAGGTAAATCGATTTCTTCTGCTAACGTGATAAATAGCAAGGCCTTATTACTTAATCTAATCCTCTGGCTCGTCAGTCTGGCTTGCCGCGCTGGCAATCTTCTCTTCGTGCCACTTTGCATAGGTCGTGCGAGTCCCCTCAATGGCCCACGACTCCCGGCCGTTGGTATTGCGTGCAGCAACCACTGAGGAAGCGGCACTGGGGCTGGAGAAAGAGACGTCCTCGGCGAATTCGAAATAGTCCGGCTTCTTTGCATCAACCAATTTGCCGTCGGCGACTAGTTGATCGCGCAAAGTGCGATAGGTGTCCCAAGAGGGGACTCCTTCCTTGCGAGCAGTCGAGCCCTGGAGCACAACGAACTCGCCTCCGGCCTCAATTGCCGTTGCCTTGGCCCCACTGGTGGCCATGAGGAACCGGGGGGATTCCTCCGCCTTGCTTGTTGGTTCTTCGCTCGGCTTCGCCTGCAAAAAGCCGAACCCGAGAGCGGGCAGGATCATTTGAACCTGACCAAGGAAGAACTCCATGTCCGCTACGTCCGGTTCTGGCAGGGGAGGCGTGGGGGGATTGGTACCGTTGGAGAGACTTGCACGATTCGCTACCTTGGCCTTTTCGAGCAGGCGGCTCTCCAGGTAGCGGCCATGCGACTTGGTGATGTTTTCGTCCTTACTGATGACAACAGCAGTGCGGGTCCAGAAATCCTTTGTAGGGTCTTTGTCGTGGTCGATCAACCGCTTGAGGACGCTATCCCCTTCGCCGATGTAAACCCGGTCACGGCTGGGGCGGTCCGGGTCAGGCCCAACGAGAAAGTAAACCCCGGTTCGGCGCACTTCTTCCCGTTTTGCCAGGTCTGCAAGCTGGCTTCTTGGCGCGACATAAAGCTTGCCAGTCCAGTTAATGATTTCAGCGGTGAGAATTCCGGTGGGTGTACCGTCCACCAGATAAAGACGAATCGTTATTCCCTTCACAGATCCCCCTTCCAATACCGCGATAGTACATAGAAAAACCAGCAAACAATAACATTTCCTAAGCTAAAACGGAAAAGAAAAGCCCCGAACCGGGCGGATTCGGGGATTGACAAGGAGCCAGCTTCTTCTGGGTCCCAAGGACTCGCAAGGGGGCGCAGTTGTCGACCAGGACTACCCGGCCATGCCCCGGCGACCAAAGGCCGCCCACACCTCGGGCCGATGCCACCCACAAACGAAAGCCCTCCCAGGGAACAGAGAGGGCTTTCGCTATCTATCATGAGTGTTGGCGCCAATCTACCTGTCTGTCAGGCAAACCCCCGATTCCGGAAGAGGCGCATGAAGAGCACCCCAGCCACGGACAGGCAGAGACCGACGCTAAAGAAGAGGTAACCGATGCTGCGGCCGTCTCCCCACCCGAGGAGGTCCTTTCCCTCCATCAGGCCAATCAGGCCCAGACCTCCGAAAGTCCCGATCCCCCCGATGACGTAGAGTGCAAAAGCGAAGACCGCCAGACCGATTCCCTGCTGGTTGTTCATGATCCATCTCCCTTCGAGGTATCGCTTAACGAAGGGGGCTGCCGAGACGGCAGCCCCCGCTTTAACGTCCGCTCTTAGCCCTTGAGGAAGGCGACGAGCATCAGGAAGGCAAGGCTGAGGCCGGTGAAGAAAGCGAGGAAGCCGAAGCCCTTGAAGAAGAAGTCGTAGAGGACGCCGCTCGTCTTCCGCGCCGCGTAATCCTCGGTCACTCCCAGCTCCTCGTAGCGCTTCCACTGGTCGCCGCGCTCCTCGATGAACTCCTCCTTGGTCATCTCCCCGTTGAAGATAACGAAGTCCATGGGGAACTTCTCCGGCCGTCCGTGGGTATTGAAGAAGTGGACGGTGAAGATGAAGCCGGTGGCGAGCAGGGCCTCGTCCGAGTGGATGATCGTCGCCACGTTGAAGGTCCAACCGGGCAGCAGGACCCCGAACACCTCGGGGAACCACAGCATCAGGCCGGAGCCGCCGATGGCGAACATACCCCAGAAGACCGCGATGAAGTCGAATTTCTCCCAGTAGGTCCAGCGCTCGAAGGTCGGCTTGGGACCGCGGAACAGGAACCAGCGCACCATCGCCTTGACGTCGCGGATGTCGCGGAAATTCGGCAGCAGCGAGTCGGGGCCGAAGAGGCGGACGAAGAAGCTCCCCTCGACGTCGCGGCGGATGAAGAGGAAATCGAAGGACATCACGATGGTGCTGAGGAAGTAGTAGAAGGTCAGGATGGCGCAGCCACGGTGGATCAGCCCCGCGTAGTGAACCCCGCCGTAGAAGGACATCATCGTCTTGGCCCACTCCTGGTCGGCGAACTTGAGGGGGAGGCCGGTGAGGGAGAGGCCGAGAAAGCTGATGATGACCGTCATGTGCAGGAGAATGTGGCGCGTCTCGAAGCGCTTGTAGATCTTGTGGCCGTCGGCGATGTCGTGGGCACCTGCGCCCCCGGAACCGCCATCCAGGGCGGCGGCCGCCGCATCGGCGGAGACGCCGGCGGGAACCCTGCGGACAACCCCTCCTGTGGCGGCAGCGGCCAGGTGAAGGGCCTTCTGCTTTTAACGGTTTTCCACGAAGCCGCGGAACATCCAGAGCAGGGTGTGGATCCAGAAGACGGCGAATGTGCCGATCAGCAGCCCGGTCATGGCCATGAAGGTCCAGTAGAGGATGGGGTAGTTCTCACTGTCGGCATGGTCGCCGTGGGCGTAGAACTTGGCGAACTGCCCGGTGGCCTGGGGATGGCACTCGGCGCATGTCTGCACCAGGTTTTCCCCGTGCAGGGTGGAGGCGGGATCGTCCTGGGGCAGGACCATGTGGGCGCTGTGGCAGTCGCTGCACCCGGCGGCCCTTTCGGCGAAACCGAGCCGGAAGCTCTTGCCGTGGTAGCTCTCCAGGTAGGTCTCGACCGCGTGGGGATAGACGCCGTTGTGCTCCATCTTCTCTTCGTCGCCGTGGCAGTCGATGCAGACCTGGGTGCCGAACACCCGGCCGTCCTGCGCATCGGTCTCGCTCAGCGCCTTGATCTCGTGCAAACCGTGGCAGTCGTTGCAGGCGGCCGAGTCTTCGTTGCCGCCGGCCACCGCCATGCCGTGGACTTAGTTTTCGTAGCCCTCCACGTCGTGGCACTCCTGGCACTTGGCAACGACGTCCTGCTTGTCGCCCGCCCAGGCCTTCTGGCTGTGGATCTCGGAATGACAGCCGGTGCATCCGACCTCGCCGTCCGCGTGGACGCTTCCGCCGTACTCGTGGCCCTCTTCTTTGTGGCAGCGCACGCAGTTGACCGGCTGGACTTCGATCTCCCCCTCGGTGTGGGCATCGATGTCGACCACCTCCACGTGGCAGCTGGTGCAGGCGTTCCGGCCGTGCACGGAGGCGGCGAAATCATGCTCGGATGCCGTATCGTCATGGCACTCCAGGCAGGTCATGGGGTCCGGGGCCATGCCGCCCGAGCCTGCGGCCGGAAGGGCCAGAGCCGCAAGTAAAACAACCATCAGGGGAACAACTGTGCGCAACCAACTCATTACGATCTCTCCTTTTTGAATACGTTCTGCAACCTGGCCGTCAGCGCGGTCCAAGCCGACTCCACAGATCTTTCAGGTTCCCGGGGATCTCAGGATGCTCCCGGTAGTTGAAGCGATACTCCATTTCGGCCATGAAGAGAGGGAACTTTCTTCGAAACCCGCCCCGATAGCGGGTCAGCCGGCTCTTTGCAAAGGCCCAGAAATGCATTCCCAGGCGAACCTCTTCGGCGGACGCTCCGGGGTGCCAGGCCCTGTGGCGAAAGGTCTCGATGGCGAGCCGCTCACGGGCCGTCCGGTTCGGGGCATCGACCACCGAGGAGGGGCCCAGGCACCCGCCCTCCCCTTCTGCCGGGGAGAAGCGCAGGTGGACCTTCGCCTCTTTCGTGAAGAGCCAGAGAAGGACCTGTGTCCCGTCTTTCCCGGGGTCCGGCTCCGCCCCTTCCCTTTCGGTCAGCGGCCAGTCGCGGCGGTTCTGCCTCTCGATCTCTTCGCGAATGCGGTTGTAGTGTCCCTGAACGGTCTTGCGGTTGAGTCCGAGCAGTTCGGCCCCCCGGTCGGCCGGGACAAAGCGCCAGAACAGATCGACGATCCCGCCCCGGGCGACCCCGTCGAGGCGGGTCGTCTTGGAATCGACGGTGATCCGCTTGCGGCACTGCCGGCACTGGATGCGCCCGTCGCCCAGAAGGTGAAACTGGTCGCCGCCGCACTGGGGGCAGCGCACCCCCTCCCCCGGCCCACTCCCTCCGGGACGGCCGCCATGCGGGAATTCGTTTTCGTTCATGGTCTGGTCGTTTCATCTTTATGGTCCGAAGTACTGGTCCAATCCGCGCAAGGGCACAAAAAAAGCCCCAAAGACACTTCCCCTGGACCAGCCTCATTGAACGGGAAATCCTGTTGCAAAACCCGTCGGCACCCTCCCGAGTCACACCATCCAGCCCCTTGCCACATCGAAGCAGGCCGCCCCGATACAGGTCAGGGACCACAGGATGAACCCCGAAATGGCCACCCCGATGGTGCATATCACCCCGAAAACACCCAGCCGGAATCCCCGCCTGAACGTGCCGGAGATGAGATTTTCAACCCTCATAACCTATCTCTTCTCAAAGGGCCGACATGGTTCTCTCTAGATGAACCATGTCGGCTGGTTCACGGGCACCCCGCCCAGCATGGAGGTCAGCGACCAGAGCACCAGGATGGATGCTCCGACCACCGATCCTCCAACGAGGCCGAACATGCCAATACGGAAAAAGAACCTTGCAACCTTCGACAACCCATGCGTTGATTTCACACTCTGCCCTTTCCGCGCCACAGCCTAGATCAGCCGGCTTGCCAGATCGAAGGTCGCCCCGCCGAGGCAGGACAGGGACCAGAGGATGAAAAACGAGGTCAACAGGCCGATCATCCCGACAATGGCAAAAAAACCCATCCCCGTACTCGAACCGATCGGTCGACTGAACAGTTCCTCTCTTTTCATGATGTACCTCCCTTCTTCCCAGCTGCGCCGGCCGGATCGCTCGCTCAGGCCAGCTTGGATGCCACGTCGAAAGCCGCGCTGCCGAGGCAGGTGAACGACCAGAGGATGAACGCGCTCAGGGAAATCCCGACAAATGCGAAAGTGCCATAAACCGAGTACTTGTAGGTCTTCTTGACGGGGTTGGAAATAATGTTTTCAGCTTTAATGACTTACCTCCTTGTGGGGAAAATGGTGAATTCCTGCCTGCCAGGTCAGATCAGATCAGCTTGGCGCCGATGTGGGACAGCGCCGGCCAGGCAACAAAAGCACTGGCGGAAAAGGCGGCGATGCCCATGGCCACCATGGTGGCCTTGACGTAGTTACTGGCCTGGGGACGACTTGAGACAATGTTTTCCTGCTTCATTACAGACTCCTCGATTGTTGTGGGTTAACCCTAATACGCAGTGACCGGCCTGCGAAACATCTGGGGAGCCAGTCCCCTCGGAGCGGCCGCGGTCGCCGGAGCCATCAGGCATGAAGGACTCCCCTGGCTCTTGGGCAGGAAGGCCTTCGGCAGATCTCCCGCACGCCAGGCCTGAAGTGCCTCCATCGCCGTGCCCGTGGCATTGTGAAACACCTCGATCCCCAGGGCCTTGAGAGCCCGGAACGCCTTGGGACCGGTCTCTCCGGTGATCAGCACATCGACTTCGTAGCCCGCAAGAGCTTTGGCAGCCAACATCCCGGCGTTGTTCATTGAATTGCGAATTTCGCTGTTGTCGATCGACTCCCATTCTTCTCTCGTCTCGTCAAGAATCAAAAACCAGTAGGCTCGCCCGAAACTCTCATCGACTCCGAACTCGGCACCCGGCCCTCGCGTTGTTATCGCTACTCTCATCTACGCCTGCCTTCCTCGCCTGAACTGCACCGCGCGACCGCCGTCAATGCCCTGCAATCGAAACCGACGACTCGTCTCAAGCGGCCCGGTCTCTGACCATGCCGCCGACCAGGTCTTCCAGGTCCCCCGCCTTGCCCCAGCGGACCCAGATCCCGGCCTTCTTCAGAACGCCTTCATAGGCCGGGCGATCGTCGCCGCAGATAAGCCCCTGAACGCCCTTGCGGGAAAGCCAGGTGGGGAATTCAGGGTGGGCACGCGAATCCCAGATGTGCATGCCGAGATTCCTGAAAGAACCGGCCGCCGGATCGACATCGACCAGAAAATAGACCCGCTCCAGACCGGCACCGGGCCGGATCATCGCCCCGTAATAAGGGACAGCTACCCGCATGGGGGACTCGTTTATGTGTTTTTGTGTTTTCATGTCTTCCCTATATTCCAAGAGTCGTGCCGGAAAAATAAAAAACAGAAACAAAGCTTAATTGTCTATTAAATTCAAATACTTGGATGGATATGCCATAAAAAACCAAACACTGTTATTTCTTAGNGCGGCGTTGCACACGCAACACCACAACAGCCCCGCAGGCCAAGACGAAGAAGCCAAAAGCCCTAAAAACGGCGGCTCGTGGCGTTGCAACAACAAATGCAACAAAACGGAGGAAAGAAACAATGCAACACCCGCAACGCCCTGCAACCGCCAGCGGGCTCGACCTTTCTCAAAATAATGTTTTCTCATTTTTGGGATTTTTAGTCTCTTCTGGGATGCAGAAGGCCGGGTGTCCTTCCCTCCGCGCCGAGCCACCCCCCAGGGGATATTTCGAACCGGAAGCCGTCTTTGGCGGCCCAGGGAATTCGGACCGCGCCAGCCTCGGCCCCCGGGTAGGCATGTCTGCCGTTCAGGAGACCAACCGGAACGCCGCAGCCCCTCGCAAGCCCAACGCCCGCTCCGCAAATCCCCAAAAACAAAAAAAAGCCCCGGCCGAGGCCGGGGCATATACAGGAAGGTCGAACTGAAATGAAGAAAAAGGCGGTAAAGGTAAACCGAAAGGGGCCTAGGAGAGGAGGTCGAACCTCTTCATCCACCGCCACAGAGTTGTTCGGTCCACCCCGAGCTCCTGGGCGACCCGGGTGCGATTGCCGCCGTGGCGCTCGAGGAGATCCCCAAGGGCCTCCCGGGACACCTTGCCCTTTTTGTGGCGGGTCAGGGACTCCTCGGGATTCTTGGCCGCAAGGAATCCGGCCGGAAGGTGCTCCATGCCGATCTCCCCGCTGCGGCACAGAATAACCGTCTGCTCGATGATGTTGAGCAGTTAGCGGATATTCCCCGGGTAATCGTGATTGAGAAGGACCTGCAGGGCCTCGGCGGTAAAGCCCCGGATCTTCTTGGCGTAGGTCCGGTTGAAACGATCGAGGAAAATATCGATGAGCAGGGGAATGTCTTCCCTCCGCTCCCGCAGGGGCGGGATCTGCAAGGCCACCACGTTGATGCGGAAGTACAGGTCGCGCCGGAAGGTGCCTTCCTCGACCATCTGCTCAAGCCCGCAATTGGTGGCGGCCAGGAACCGCACGTCGGCCTTCATGGGGCTCGGCGCGCCGAGGGGCTGGTATTCCTGGTTTTCAAGAACCCGAAGGAGCTTGACCTGCAGGGGAAGGGGCAGGTCGCCAATCTCGTCGAGAAACAAGGTCCCCCCCCTGGCCATCTCCAGGCGCCCGGGGCGGTTCTCGGTGGCCCCCGTGTAAGCGCCGCGGCGGGCCCCGAAAATCTCCGCCTCCAACAGGGGTTCGGGAAGGGCGCCACAGTTCACCACAACCAGAGGCCCCTCTTTTCGGGGACTGAGGTCGTGAATGGCCTTGGCGAAAAGCTCCTTGCCCGTACCGCTGTCGCCGCGCAGCAGAACCGTGGCCTCACTGGCCGCAACATCGGGGAGGATATCGAAGAGCCGGCGCATGGCCGGGTTGCGGCTGACGAGGTCGCCGAAAGTGTATTTCTCCTCGATCTCCCGCCGCAGAGCGTGAATCAGCGACTGGTCCCGAAAGGTCTCCACCCCGCCGATGGGGTTGCCCTCCTGATCCCTCAGCACCGAAGCGCTGACCGAGATGGGCAGCTTGGCGCCGTCCTTGGAGAGGATATCGACTTCCCGGTTGATGACGGGCTGGCCCGTCTCCTGGGCCTCCTTGACCGGGCAGCCCGAGAAACAGACCCCGGCCCGGAAGATGTCGTAGCAGCGCTTGCCGATGGCCTCCTCGTAGGAAAATCCGGTAATCTCTTCCGCCGCACGGTTGTAGGTGGTGATCCGCATATGCTCGTCGACGGTAAAGACACCGTCGGCCACACTGTTGAGAATGGTCAAGAGGTGAGCCGAAGAACCGTTCAGGGGGGCCTTGAATGCCGGCTCTTCAGGCGCCTCTATTTTACTTGGTCTAGACATAGCCATTCCCTGGATTCCGGGTTGCCGGGGCGACCATCGTTCGCCCCCGGAGAAAAAAGGCCCCAATCAAGAAAGCCGAGCCCCCGCCCCTGCACATTGCCGCAATGCAACCCCGCCGAGCAGGCCTGCACCCGCCACCGCCGGAGCGACGGCGGCGGGCCTGTGACCTGCGGGCAGAAACACTCCAGTTCAAAAAATCAGTGTGCCGCGTGTTGATCGCCGCCCTTGGAGGGATGGGCCCTGACATAGCCCTTCACCCCGACATGGCAGGTCGCGCAGCGGGTATCGGAGGCAAAGGCCGTATCGCCGTCGTGGCAGGCCCCGCAATACTGGCCGTCATAAAGGGCGGCCATGGTAAAGTCCTTGCCCTTCTGAGCCGCCAGGGCCTCCATGCCGAACAGCCCGGTGTGGCACGATTCGCACTCCAGGCCCGTCTCGCCGTGGGCCTTGTGGCTGAACAGGATCGCCTTGACCGGCTCGGTGTAGTAGATGTCGCCGCCGTCCTTGACGTGACAGCTGGTGCAGTCGCTGTCGGAGGCAAAAGCGGTGTCGCCGTCGTGGCAGGCGCCGCAGAAGCCGCCCTCGTAAATGGCATCCATGGAAAACTCGGGGTTGCCCTGGAGGGCATGGCCCTCCATCTCGAAAAGCCCCTCGTGACAGGTATCACAGTCGAAACCCATCCCCCCGACGTGGGATTCATGGCTGAACACCGTCGACTTGTAGGTGATTTCTCCGCCGCCGAAATCGTACTCGGCGAATCCCTGCTGAACCGCGACCAGGCCTGTGGCAAGGGCCGCGCAAATAAGAATCCGGATCAACTTCTTCATGAGCTTTATCCTCCGCTACGCTCTTGGTTGAGCACTCAGTCGGTCTGCAGACGGCAGCCGCCGCCGCTCTACCCGCGTGTGTAAAAGACGTTCGGCCGGGTTCCCGCCTCGGGGCGGAGCACCCACACGCTCTTCTCGATCTGGTGAACCCGCTTGTAGAGCTGGCTCCCCTGGTCGGAGAGGTCACCGAAGATGCGGACCTGCGCGGGGCAGGCCTCGGCGCAGGCGGTCTCCTTCTCACCCTTGGAGAGGCGCGTGTCGAAACAGAAGTTGCACTTGTAGACGGCGTGCTTCTCTTCGCTGAAGTAGCGGGCGTTGTAGGGGCACCCCAACTGGCAGGTCAGGCATCCGATGCACTTGGTGATGTCCATCGAAACGATGCCGGTGGTCTGGTCCTTGTAGGTCGCCTTGGTGGGGCAGACCCGGGTGCACTGGGGAAGGTTGCAGTGGTTGCACAGGACCGGGATGAACTCGCGCTTGCCGCCGACGGCGTCCCGGGTCTCCTTCTCGAGGATCGCGGTACGGTAGCCGTAGTCGGGCACGTGGTTGGTCTTCTTGCAGGCCTGCAGGCAGCGCTCGCAGTCGATACAACGGTCCTGGTTAATGACCATGCCGTAGTGGGGCTTGTAGGGGTACTTCTCCGCGTAGGCTCCGGCCGAAGCGTAGACGCTCTTCACGGAAGAGGTCGCCGAGAAGATGGTGCCCCCGGCGAAGACGCCGGTGACGGCCAGACCCATTTTAAGAAAGCTGCGCCGCTCCTCCGTGGAGACGTTTTCCAGCCCCTCGTTCTTCAGCCCCTCGAGGCTCACGTTATTCTTTTTCATTCCTCTATTCTCCTTCTCCTGTTCGTTTGCACAGGATGGCATCTTGTTTCCCGCCTAGTGATGAGCCTCGACCTTGTGGCCCGCAAAGAGCTTCTCGCCGAGCAGGAAGAGGAAACCGGCCAGACAGAACCCACCAAGGGTGATGATGATCTCGTAAAACGAGGGCTTATAGGGAAGAATGTGCTGGAACTCGTTGACCCCCAGCTCGTGGTAGACCGGGATGACCTCACCGACGATGACCAGGTCGTAGCGCATGATGAAGATGCCGATGATCATCATCGCCGAGGTGGCGAACATCAGGGTCAGGTTCTTGCCCTTGGAAAGGACCCAGACAGCCAGCGGAATGAGAAGGGCGCAGCCGGCCTCGAAGAACCAGAAGTTGAAGGCGTAGGGGCCCTTGACCAAGGCCATGATCGCCTCGTATTTGCCGCCGGGCATGCCGGCCACGCCGGCGACCATCTTCCAGATGGTGAAGAAGATGATGACGCAGATCAGCAGGATGCCGAGCTTGCGCACCTGGTCGAGAGACTTGACCATCGGGGTGTCGAGCTCCAGCTTCTCGCCGTTGACCTTGTAGCCCAGCCAGTGGAAGAGGATGATCACCGCTGTGCCGGTCATGGCCGCCGAAGCGATGAAGTAGATGGACATATAGGGCCCGTGCCAGAACTCGCGGCCCATGAGCAGGCCGAAGACCGCGCCGAGGTTGGAGTGGGCGGCGATCCCGGCGATGGCGCCGCCGAAGCCGCAGGCCACGGCCGGCTTGTGCTTGTTGAGGTTGAGGAAGAGAAATTCGAACAGCATCAGCACGAGATAGATGCCGTACAGGGTCCCCATCCACCAGATGTTCGAGGTCAGGTTGGGGGAGATGACGTTATAGACCGCCATGCGCCAGGGGATCTTGATCTCGAAGGCGATGACGAAGAAGCCCGCCAGGATGGTGGCGATGGAGAGGAAGACCGAACGCTTGGCGATCGGCATGTACGACTCCACCCCGAAGACGTGACCGATGGAAGAGACGAGGCACAGCCCCGTCGAGGTCACCACGAAAAAGACGTAGGTGGCGATCAGGATCCCCCAGGGGACCTCCCGGGTCACGTTGTAGGTGTGCTCGTGGCCGACGACCATCGAGTAGACACCGGCAGCCGTGGCGGCGAGAACAAGGCCCCCGCACACCAGAACGGCCAGGTAATAGGCCATCCCGCCGGAGAGGAGCCGATCGGCGATCCCGGCTTCGATCTCGTTCAAGGTTAACTTTCTGCTCATAGCGTCCATGTCATCCTTCCCTGCCCAGTGGTTTGTGTTTATCGAAGGAGCGAACCTCGTCCGGCCCGACCTCCAACCCTATGCCGTCCCGCCCGGGCGAACCGGACCGGACGGACAAAAAAAATTGTTGCAACCATTGCATCGACCAGCGACGCTGCCAAAACGGGTGCAACACCCCAACATCTTGAAACCATACAACTTTTTAAGCATTGCGACCCAAAAGAGCCAGGACCGCTGTTGCAAAAGCAACGTAGATCTACCATAGATAACATTAAAATGCAATCCAATTTTAGCTAAACCTTACAATTCTAATTTCTACCTAAGCAGGAAGCTCACCGACCGCCTATCCCGCCCGGGCCGACAGCACCAAGCCCCGCGCCCCTCTCCCGATGCGCCCGATCGCCCGCCGACCTGCAACACCCGCCCACCTTCCCCCCCGAAGGGAAAGAAAGATAGCTGTAAATTCAAATTGTTAACTTCATGAACACAAATAAATGCAACACAATGTGAAATGCAACATCCACGTTGCAACGCGCACCAAGGTAGGCTATGTTGACACTTCCTCTCCCCCGCCACCCCGCGCCCTCACTGCCCGTGCGGCGAAAGACGTCAACCCTCGCGAGGTCTATCTACCGATGATGTTCAAACGATTCTGGAACTGGAGCAAAGAGCACATCCTCCTGGTCACCGTCCTGTCCCTCGCCTCTATCGGGATCATGGGCTTCGTCAACATCGAAATCCTGCACATGACCTCCGAACCGGAATTCTGCGCCCAATGCCACCCCGGCAAAGGACACGGCCCACTGGCGGAAGTGGACTCCTGGGAGCACTCCCGGCACGGGGAGGCCGGGGTTTCGTGCCTCGACTGCCACGGCCAGCCCGGCATGGTCGGCTACGTCAAGGCCAAGATAGGAGGACTGAAAGACCTCTACATGCAGTTCACCATCTCCAAGGAGGAAAAGCTCGAAATCCTGTCCCACCCCCACGAAGACCTCGTTCCCGCCGAGACATGCCTGTACTGCCACTCGGACATCGCCAATCAGGCCCAATGGGAGCAGGCCCCCCTCGACATGGGCACCGCCGCCCTTCTGCACATGCGCCTGTCCGACGAGGTGAAGAACCCCGAATTCCGCCAGCGCAAGGGACTGCCAGACATCCTTGCCGAGTACTCCGTCGGCGGGTTGCACTTCGACCACGCCTTCCACATGGAGTCCTTCGAACTCAGCTGCCGGGACTGCCATCTGGGGATAGTGCATCGCAAGCCGTCCAAGGCCGAGCAGATGGAACAGTGCCTTGCCTGCCACGCCGAAAACGGGGACTCCGGCGCGCCGCAGTTGGCCGACTGCACCGGCTGTCACGAAAACCAGGTGGCCATGAACGAAGGCAGGGGCGCCGCCGGGGTCCCCGAGGAAGAGGGCCTCATGTACGCCGCCGGAATCGACTGCCAGATGTGCCATGCCGGCGCCGAGGCAGGCGACTACCGCCCCGCCGCCGCCAGCTGCGCCGAATGCCACGACGAGTCCTACGCCGAACTGTTCCATGACTGGACCCGGGAGACGGGCGATCAGATCGCGCAGGTCGACGCCCTGCGCGCCGAGGTGGAATCGGCCCTCGAAACAGCCGACCGCATCCATCGCGACACCCGGGCCGGCTGGGAGCTCTACCTGGGAGGCCTGGCCAAACTCGCCCTCGTCGAAAAAGACGGAACCCGGGGAGTCCACAACCCGGACTACGCACAGAGCGTTCTTCAGGCCGCGGCCAAGGAGTTCGAGGCCGTCCTGGAGAACCTGAAGCGAACCTGGTAAACCGCCCCCCATCGACCCAAAAAAAGGCGCCCCCTGACGGGGGCGCCTTTTTTGCTTTCGAGTCGATCGTTTTTCCGAGAGAGCAAGGAGGTAGAGGGTCAGACCTCCAGCTCGCTGCTGAACAGGCCGAAGTCGTACATGGCGACAACCGTGGCCACCAGCACGGAGCCGACCACGGTCGCCGTCTTGGTAATCTCGGGGACGGCGCCAAGCAAGAGAAAAGCAGTGACAACAGCGAAAACCGTCATGGTCAGCACCATGCGGACCAACTTCAGCAATAGATGGTCATGTCCCAGCATTCTTCAACTCCTTGCAATCGTTTACCCACTCTGAAACTGCAACCCCGCCGAAACCTTCGGCATCCGACCTAAAAGAATTTACCTGCGAGATGCGCCAGGGGTGGCCAAAGGGCGAGCACGGCGGTAATGGCGGCGGTGACGCCAACGGCCGCGAACAGGCCGATCAGAAAAGTTTTGGTCAGGTAGTCGTTCAATGCGTTGGCTCGCCTCATGGGACATCTCCATCTTAGAATTTCGGACAAAATTGTCAACCTCCGTTGCGCCTGCAACAAACATTTACCACAGTCAGGTTTGCAACGCAACACTTTTGGCAGAAAAAGTGTAAATTTAAATTTCCACTTTACCGGAAATGCGAGCTTAAAGGATCCAGCCCTCCGTGTTGCACCCTTTTCCTTGAAACGACAGAGCCTGCAACACGCCCCCCCCGAACAAAGGGTTCGGCACGCTCTGAGGCGAAAGGGGCTTCGAGAAGAAAGAGATGTACCGCGGGGAGGGGGGCCGGAACGCCGATAGCGGCCCGGCTTTCTTTATAGTCAAGGTCTACAATCTCTCGATTTTTTACTACAGGTTTGGCAGAGAATGCTGTATGATATTGAAAAATAGAAAATTTATGCAAACCTATCTATAGCAGATTCCCCTCACCGACCACAGGCTTGGAGGAGCAACAGATGGCTGTCAACAATTGCGATCCCATCTATCCCATCAGCGTCGCCGCCAAACTGCTCGGGGTCCATCCCCGCACGATCCGCATCTACGAGGACGAAGGGCTCATCAAACCCTCCAGACAGGGACAGAAGCGCTACTTCTCCAACGACGACATCGAGTGGATCCAGTGCCTTCGCTACATGATCCACGATGAGGGCATCAGCATCCCCGGCATCAAGAAGCTTCTGGAGCTCAGCCCCTGCTGGGAAATCAAGAACTGCCCCCCCGAGAAGCGCGATTCCTGCTCGGCCTATATAGACAAGACCCGCCCCTGCTGGGAAAGGATGAACACCGCCTGCGCCAAGGACAACAATCAGTGCGAAACCTGCGAGGTGTTCATCAGCGCCATGAAAACCGCCCGGGAAAAAGCCGCCGGAGACTACGAAAAGCTGAACAAGCTGCAGACCAAATAGCACCCCCCCAAAGCCAATTCGTCCCCCAAGCGTCCCCCCCGGAACCCACCCGGCGGGGGACGTCTTCGTTCAGGGCGAGAGACCAGGAAGCGCCCTCGCCAGGACGAAAAGCAAAACATAGTTATGCAGAACAAAAAAATTCTCATCAGTTGAAATAATAATTCCTACATGTTCCACATATTGTGAAAATATTTCCCCCAAAAAGCAACAAACGGTGTTTGTTTTCACATAATGTTGATATATAATTACAGCAATAAAAAGAGGTGCGCAACTCACACATCAGGGGGCAAAGGAGAAGACCGAATGGGCATCGTCAACAGCGATCCAGTCTACCCCATCAGCGTTGCAGCCAAACTGGTGGGAGTCCACCCGCGCACCATTCGCATCTACGAGGACGAGGGCCTCGTCCTTCCGGCCCGGCAGGGAAACAAGCGCTTCTACTCTCCCGACGACATCTCCTGGATCGAGTGCCTGAGGTCCCTGATCCACGATCAGGGCATCAGCATTCCGGGCCTCAAGCGCCTGCTGGGCATCCTCCCCTGCTGGGAAATCAAAGACTGCCCCCCGAAAATGCGCCGGAACTGCTCCGCCCTCAAGGACCTGAGCCGCCCCTGCTGGGAACGGGCCAACACCACCTGCGCCAGGGATCTTGACCACTGCCAGAGCTGCGAGGTCTTCATCACCAAAACCTGGGGCGCGGAACCGACACCCCAGGAAAGGACTTGCAACCTCAACTGAGCCCCCCTGCGAAAAACCATTGCGCGAGGCAAATCCTTGGGGATTTTCGCCTTCTCTATTAATTCCGCCCTCTTCCCTCCCCCCCTACCGCCGCAGTCCTGCCCCCCCGAGCAAAGGGAATGCCGCTCCGACTTCAAGGGCTCCTCCCACTCCTGCCGGAAACATACAATCACCGGATGCGCCAGAGGGCGGGAGCAGCAGAGCCCGCGAGGTTTTTCTCCCGGCGTCACGGGTCTCCCGCCGAGCAGCCCTCTCGGCCGCCTCCATATTGACAACCAGAATTGTCAAATTAATGGGAATAGCCTGTATCAAGATTACAGCCAACCGCCTGCACCGTTTTCTTTCCTGCCACGACTTCACCCTAACGTACTAATTTTATTACATTTTTTGTTGACAACCGTGACCTTTGCTGATATCTTTCTCTACAAAAGGGGCAGGGTCACAATGGCTCCAAGGATCGTCTCTCAAGGGCTTTTGAAAGGAGGCTTACCATGAAAGAAACCGCTGCAACAATCGGCCATGTCAACGAAAAGGCTCACTCGCAAGTCGCCGTCGCTCTGCTGCAGATCGCTTTCCGTACCTCTTTCGTGCTGACTATCGGCGTCATCGGCCTGATCGGCCTTTGGGCCTTCGCCGCACTGATCGGTGGAGCAGTCAGCGCCGGCGGCCCCTTCGAACTGGTCCAAGGTTGGTTCTCAGCGGTCACCGGACTGTAGGCCTGCTATAGAATTTTTCCCAGGAGGGGTTTTCAGCCATGCCCGCACCCATTCCTCCACATAAAGGGAACTGAATACGGAAAGGCTGCAACCCCGAACGGGTTGCAGCCTTTCTTTTTTCCCTTCTTCTTTTTGGGCCGACCCGCGCCTGCCGCAGCCCGGCTCGGCCCACGGGGAGAAGATTGTACCCGCAGGCTTTTCATGTAGACTTATTAAAGTTGAGCCCGCGGCCTATTTAATGCCGGCCTCTCCGAGCGTCCCGACAGCTCCTTGAGCCAAGCGATTCCAAAACCATCAGACACCCCATTCAAAGGATGCAGGATGAAGAAGATCTCGGCACTTATCGACGCCTTTTTCAAGGGCATTGGCAGAAGCAGGGTTTCGGTGATCGGGGCGATGATCGTCACCGTGACCTTCCCCTTTCTGCTGGGCCTGGTTCTCATCGACGGCATATTCCACATCGACAACCCCTACCTGGGCGGCTTCATCTACATGGTTCTCGGTCCGGCCTTCATGCTCGGCCTGGTCATGGTCTTCGTCGGCCTCTTCTTCCTCAAGGGCAAGGAGGAGGTTCGCCTCTTCACCCTGGAATACCTGCGGGAGCACTTCACCGACGAGACCCGCTTCAACCGGGTGCGAAAGCTCATTTTCCTGGGCGTCTTCCTGACCGGCGTCAACCTCTTCATCATCGCCCTGCTCGGCTACAGCGGTTACCACTACCTGGAATCGAATGCCTTCTGCGGCAAGTTCTGCCACACGGTCATGAACCCCGAGTACACCGCCTACCAGAACTCCCCCCACTCCCGGGTGCACTGCGTGGAGTGCCATATCGGTTCGGGAGCGACCTGGTTCGTCAAATCGAAGATCTCGGGTGCCCGCCAGCTCGCCGCAGTGGCCCTCAACACCCATCCGCGCCCCATCCAGACGCCGGTTCACGGCCTGCGCCCCGCCAAGGAGACCTGCGAGGAATGCCACCGCCCGGACAAGTTCCACGGGGACAAGCTCTTCGTCAAGAACAAGTACCTTGAGGACGAGGAGAACACCCTCAACCAGACGGTCCTTCTCATGAAGATCGGTTCGGCCGGCAGCGGCACCGAGCAGCCCCACGGCATCCACTGGCACGTGGCCGAAGAGAACGTCATCACCTACAAAGCCGACCACAAGCGGATGGTCATCCCGGAGGTCACCCTCACCAGGGCCGACGGCACCCAGGTCGTCTACCGCAGCGAGGACGCCGCCGCCACCGTCGAGGAGGAGGGCCACGGCACCGAAACTCGGGAAATGGACTGCGTCTACTGCCACAACCGCCCGACCCACATCTACCGCTCGGCCGAACAGGCCCTCAACGAAAAGATCACCGACGGCGCCATCGACCGGAAGATCCCCTATATCAAGCGCCAGGCCATGGAGGCCATCACCCAGAAGTACGCCACCCAGGAGGATGCAGAGGCAGGCATCGACAACCACCTGCGGAACTGGTACAGGGAGAACCTCCCGGAACTGGACCAGGCCCAGCTGAACAAGTCGATCGCCGGCACCCAGGAGGCCTACGCCAAAAATGTTTTCCCCGAGATGAAGATCGAGTGGGACACCTACGTCAACCACATCGGCCACGGTACCGACTTCGACATCGGCTGCTTCCGCTGCCACGACGGCATGCACGAGAGCGAGTCGGGCGAGGTCATCTCCGCCGATTGCGACACCTGCCACGCGGTCCTGGCAGAGGACGAGTCCGACCCGGAGATCCTCCAGACCCTTCGGGGCGAGTAGCCCCAGGGCGCTTCGGCCCCAACGTCAAAAGGCCCTTTTCTGACTTGTCAGAAAGGGGCCTTTTTTTGTCAGCCGGACCTGTTCGTCTTTCCCATCCGGCGTCTTCGCTCTGCGGGGCAGAACGATAATTCCCCCCCTCGGGGGGGGCCGTTGCTTCTATGTGCTATTTGGTTCTACGATGCCCTTGTACCTCCTTTCTCCTTTAATGCCATTATACCGCGAAAAGGGTCAAGGGCAAGGCGGCCGCCGGGAGGGCCTACAGGCGAATAAGGGCGGAGGCCCAGGTAAAACCGGCCCCGAAAGTCACCATGCCGACCAGACTCCCCTTCTCAACGCGCCCGCTTTGGCAGGCCTCGGCCAGGGCGATGGGGATGGAACCGGCAGAGGTGTTGCCGTACTGCTCGACGTTAACGAAGAGTTTTTCGGCGGGGACCCGGAACCGCTTGTTCACCGCCTCGATGATGCGCAGATTGGCCTGATGGGGAATGAGCAGGTCCAGATCGTCCACGGACATCCCCGCCTCATCCAGAACCGTTTTCAAAGCATCAACCATAGAGACCACAGCGTGACGGAAGACTTCACGCCCCTCCATGCGGATGGTATGCAGCTTATCCCGGACGTTCTCGGGAGTGGGGGGGTTGAGGCTGCCGCACCCCGGGTTGCAGAGGAGGTGACTGTACTTCCCGTCGCTTTTCAGGTAGGTCCCCAGGATGCCGCGCTCGCCGTCTGAGGGGCCGAGAACCACCGCTCCGGCGCCGTCGCCGAAAAGCACGCAGGTGTCCCGGTCGTCCCAATCGACCATGGACGTCAGGACATCCCCGCCTATCACCAGGGCTCGGCGGTACCCCCCCTGGGCGATCAGGCTGCCGGCGACCTGGAGGCCGTAAAGGAACCCCGAGCAGGCGGCGGAGAGGTCGAAGCCGACCGCGGACTTGGCACCGATCCGCTCCTGAACAAGACAGGCGGTTGCCGGAAATTTCATGTCCCCGGTCACCGTGCCGACGATCACCAGGTCAATCTCCTCCCCCGCCACCCCGGCATTCTCGAGAGCGGCCAGGGCCGCCTCAGTAGCCAGTTCGGAGAGGGGCGTCCCGGGCTCGACCACGCGCCGCTCCTTGATTCCGGTGCGTTAGGTGATCCAGCGATCCGAAGTCTTCACCATCTTCTCCAGGTCGGCGTTGGTCAGCACCTTGTCGGGCACCGCCCGTCCCGTCCCGAGCACCATAGCATGCGGCTTGCCGTTCATCCTGATGTCTCCCCCTTCGACAAAAATGAATGGGTCAACATAGCATGATCGACCGCCCCTCACAAGGTTCTCCCCGACAATCGGCAGAACGACCCAGGGGCTTCCTCAATCGCCCGACGGCCCGACCTCCCCCCTGCCGACGGCGGGATCGACCGAACGCAGGTGCAGATCGCGCTGGGGAAAGGGGATCTCCACCCCCTCCTCGCGGAAACGCATGTCGATGAACTGGCCGATCTCGCTTCGAACCTGCAGGCGCTTGCCGATATCCCCGATCCACACCCGCAGGTCGAAATCGAGAGAACTCTCCCCGAAGCCGACGAAAATGGCCGATGGCGGCAACGCCGACAGGACCTCGGGATGCTGCTCCCCGGCCTCCTTGAGGATCTCCAGCACCTTGGACACGTCGCTTCCGTAGGCCACCCCCACGCTAAGGGTCACCCGGGCGGTCTTGGAGGAGAGGGTCCAGTTGGTGACCTTTTCGGAAATGAGCTGGGAGTTGGGGACGATGATTTCCGACCGGTCGAGGGTCTCCACCACGGTGGAGCGCAGGCCGATTTTGACGATCGTGCCCCACTCGCTGTCGAGGACGATGACATCCCCCAGCTTGACGGGACGCTCGAAAAGGAGGATGAGGCCGCTGAGGAAATTGTTGACGATGTTCTGCAGGCCGAAACCGATGCCGATGCCGAAAGCCCCTCCCAGGACCACGAAATGCTTGAGTTCAATCCCGAGCAGGCCCACCGCCAGGAGAAACCCGACCAGACACAGGGAATAGTGAAGCAGACGCTTGATGGACGACCTCACCCCTCGCTGCAGCCCCCTGCGGGGGAAATACTCCGCCTCGAGCAAAGCCTGCAGAAACCAGCTGACCTGAAACGAGAGGTAAAGCACGAGAAAAGCCAATACCACCGAACTGGCATCGAGGCGCCCCTCGCCGAGGGGGAGTTCCCACCCCTGCAGGCTCTGCCAGACCTGCCCGACCGAATCGTACAGGCCCCACATCACCGGCAGGAAGAAGAGCGCATAGATCATGACCAGGGCGCGGAAGAGGGTCTTGAGCCGGACCGCAAGCTCGCTGCCCGAACGTTTGAAAAAGTCGTACTGGCGCAAAATATCGTGGCGCACCAGGAACTCGATGCCCCCCGCCCCGATGCGGATGGCGATCGCGGCAAAGAGCCACAAAAAGACCGTCCCCAGGGTCGAGAGGAGAAGGCGCAGGGCCAGGGTGCTGAATCCCGCGGCTTGGGCGAACAGGGAAGCCAGCAGCACCGCAGTCCCCAGGCGCAGCAGGGTGGCGAAGCGCCTGCCTTTCGGCTCCTGCCGGCGCGACTCGATGCGGGCCAGAAAGAGCAGCAGGGGCACCCCGACCAGCGAGTTGAGCGCGAGAAAGGCGCGCAGGAGGGGCTGGGGAAAGGCAATGGCCCACAGCCCCAGAGAAAGAAAGAGCAGCGGCGCCAGCAGCCAGACCAGGAGTTTCTGGCGTGAATTGGTGGCCAGTGCGGCAACCAGAACGGAGCCCGCCCCGAGGCTGAACAGGTTGAAGATCAGTTCCGGCAAAACCGGCAGGTTGGTGTAGAACCCCCGCAGGAAAAAGAGGGAGACGAAGATGCCCGTCGCCCAGGGATGATCGAGGAGGAACCCCCACTCGGGGGCGAGTTCGCGCTTGCTGCGGTAGCGGCGGAGGTAGAGGGGCAGAACGAGGGCAACGAGGACCTGCAGGGTCACGATCCAGCCCTGCTTCGACCAGAACTCCTTGCGCACGATCAGGGCCGACTTTACCGACTCCCTTGCGGCGCTCCACAGCTCGGCGTTGAATTGCCGGTAAAAGTCCGGATTGGCAAAGGAGGGGGCGGTCTTGCTGAAAACCTTTCCGCGCACATTCTTGAGTGCCGCCTCGATCTGGCTGAGATGCTCCTGGTTCTTGTTCTGGAGCCCCGTCAACTCCTTCTGCAGAGCGACCAGGGGAAGGGAGGCGTTGCTGGCCCTCTCGACGCCCTGATTGATCAGGGCAATGGTGCGGCGGAATTCATCCTTGGGATAATCGACCTCCCCTTGCTGCAGATTCTTTTCCCAGCCGAGCCAGACCTCCTTCTTGTCGCTCCATGCCCGGCGGATCTTGTCGAGTTGACTCAGGCGCCCGGAAAGGGTCTCCAGAACCTTGCCGAGGCTGCGATTCTGCTCCTCAAAACGCCCCAGCACCTCCTGAAGCCTGTTCTGTCCCAACCCGGAGAGTTCCCCGGATTCCGCACTCTGAGCGATGATATCCTTCTGGAGTTCACGGGCCTTGCTGATCTGGGCCTCAATGGTGGAGGTTTCGGTAAAGGAGGCGATCTCGGCTTCCTGCTGGGTGAAAAGCCCGGCCAACTGGGAGCCGCGGGGGACGATTTCCGCCACGCCGGGATAGGCATTTGGGGCAACCTTGGGCTCGCCCCCTTCCTGGGCGACGGCCGGGGCCGCCAGAAGGAGAAAAGACAGGAGAAACCACGGAATCGCTCGCATATGCCCCCCAAAGCTCGAAAGTATGATGATATTTTGAACCAAACACAACCGGTGTCAATCGCCCCCCAATCCGCTTTCCCTGGACGGCCAGGAGCAGGCAGGGACCGAACGGCCGTTTCGATTGTGGATGGTGGCGCCGTGCGGGGGGGAGCTATTCGATCAGGGCGGGGCCCCTTCCGGAAACCAGGGGGAGCGAACCCGGCGGCTAAAACCTTACCGTCCAAGTCAGGTGGAGTTCATCCTCACCGGGGTTATCATCATAGAGATTGGCATTGGAGACGTGGGCGTAACGCACCCCGAGGAGGTAAAGATCTCCGATCCTGCGGCTGATCGTCATTCCGGAACGGAACTGGACGATGCCCCCCAGGTCCCGGCTGTCGCCCTGCTCATACAGACCCGCTCCGGTAAATGGGGTAAAAAACCAGGCCCCCAGGGCCAGGTCGGCGTAGAGGGAGCCATAGCCGAAGAAGGCTCCGTCGGCGTTGGCCATCAGACCTATTCCGGGCCCGACAAAAAGGGCCTTGCGGCCGAAACGGTATTCGGCGAAACCGGCAACAGCGTCCTCGTCCCCGTCGAACGCGTCGAACTCCCCGACACCGAACTCCAGAACCGAATTCCCGTCCCCGAGCACCTCAAGCGGACCGAGTCGGGCATAGGTCTGCGCCGAAGAACTTTCAGGGCCGCAGCCCAGAACCGCCACCAAGCAACATCCGAGCACCGTCAGCCATCGTCGGTTCATGTCTTTCCCTCCGGGCCATCTTGGGCTGATCACTTGCTGACCGATCAAAAGCTTATTGTATCCTAAATTTCCGAAATTACTCGACATCCCCGCCACTCTCTCCCGCTCAAACAAAAAAGCGCCACCCCTTTCGGAAAGGAAAGGGATGGCGCAGCGCTCTTTTCAAAACGGCTAGGTGCCGGTTCGGGGCTTGGAGATATCGGGGCGGCCTTAGCGGCGGCCCGACCGGCGACGGTGGATGGGCACCCTGACCCGGGCGGCCCTGCCCATGCAGCGACCTGCGCTCAGGAAGATCAGGGCCGAGACGAAAAACGCCGGCAGGATTCCCGCCGAAAGGGTTCCCAGGACTCCGGTCACGCCGCAAAAGACCAGGGTGCAGATTCCCAACAGGGTCAGATGCTGCCCAAGATTGACGTCCATCAACCGCCCTCCCTGTTCGGCCCCGGAAAGACCCGTGAGCCGAAAAGTTAGATATCTTGTTTTAAAGTCTTTCTAATTTAATTAAAAGGCTTTCGATATTCCTTTGCATAACAAGGTGATAAAAACTTAAACGGTGTTTTATTTTTTGTCAAGAAAAAACGAGGGGCACTCCGGAGAGGTCTCGGGGACGTTCACTCCCAGAACAGGTTGAGCGGGTCTTCGTCGAGGTGACGAAGGAGTCTTTCCAGGTTGAGAGTGGGGCCGGCATTCAGGAAGATGTGCCACCTGTTCTGGGCGCCGGGATAGTGCAGGGTCCACTGGCCCAGTTCGGAATGGAACCGGAACTGGGCCAGGGGAGCGGCCGGGGACGGATGGGGACCGCTGCCGTCGGCCTTTGCCACGAACAAGGTGACGTGGCAGCCCTCCATGCTGTAGGAGAGCCTGACCTGGCGCCGCAGACAGGTCGGCGCAAGGTCGGCGCAAGGTCGGCGCAGAACCGGCGAAAAAGCTTCTCGGCCGACACTTTCACCAACTCGGGCAGCGCCATCGAAGCCGGGCCTTTGCGTCTTGAAGGAATGAGGGGGGGGAGGACGTCCGCCGGTCAGGGCGGACAGCAGGCGCAACTGGAACGGAACAGGTTGGTACTCAGGTAGCGGTCACCGCGGTCCGGCAGCAGGGTGACGATCGTCCCCTCGCTCATCTGAGCGGCCACCTGGAGGGCGCCGGCCACAGCCGCCCCGCTCGACATGCCGACGAACAGTCCCTCTTTAATGGCCATTTCTCGGGCCGCCTCGAAGGCGTCCTCGTCGTCCACCATCAGCTTGCGGTCCAGTTCCCCTTCCCGGTAGATGTCGGGGACAATGGCCTCCTGCATGTTCTTGAGGCCCTGCACCTTGTGGCCGAGGCGCGGTTCAACCCCGACAATCCGGACGCCGGGCTTCATCTCGCGCAGGTAGCGGCCCACCCCCATCAGGGTGCCCGAAGTTCCCATGCCGGCCACGAACACGTCCACGCGGCCGTCGGACTGGCGATAGATCTCGGGGCCGGTCGTCTCGTAGTGGGCCAGGGGGTTGTTCGGGCTGGCGTACTGATTGGGCATGAAGTAGCGACCCGGCTCCTCGGTCATGATCTTGTGGGCCATGCGGATCGCCCCGTCGGTCGCCTCGCAGCCGGGGGAAAGGACGACCTCGGCGCCGTAGGCTTCGAGCACGCTGCGCCGCTCCTGACTGACGCAGGCGGGCATCACCAGCTTGACCCGGTACCCCTTGGCGGCGCCGATCATGGCCAGGGCGATGCAGGTGTTGCCCGAGGTCGGCTCGAGAATCGTTTTCTCCTGGGTCAGCAGGCCTGCGTCTTCGGCCTTCTTGATCATGTAGTAGGCCGGGCGGTCCTTGACCGAGCCGCCGGGGTTGTTTCCCTCCAGCTTCGCCAGGATCCGGACCCGGGGGTTGGTGTTGAGGGCCCGGAGTTCGACCAGGGGCGTGTTGCCGATGGCGTCCACCAGCCGGTTCAAATTGCTTTTCATCGGGGAGTCCCTTCCTGGCCCTGGGCCGATCGCCCCCAAAAGCGGCGACGATGAGTCATCCCATCCGCAGAGACCGGACGGCACACCCTCCATGATACAGAACCCGGGGAAAATAAATCAATGGATTATCTGGACAGGGGCGCTAGATGATCCCGTGCAGGGGACCTCCGGGGGCGCCCAGTTCGTCGACCCGTTTTTCCACCGCGGGGTCGTCGATCAGGGGCGGGGCGAGGTGGGGCTTGCTGCGAGCGTCGATCACCAGGGCCCCGCTGCAACCCCAGTGCTTGTTGACCAGTTCCGAACCGACCCCGTAGAGATCCCGGGCCGGGTCGGAACGGGTGAAGACCGTCCACAGGAAGTTGTTGAGGGTGCGCGCCACGAACTCGCTGTCGTCGACGACCAGCAGCAGGGGGAAGGCGTTGATGGGGTCGGTATCGGCAAAAAAGCGGCAGAAGGCCTCCAGGCCCTCGTCCTGGAGATGTCTCGGCGAGGTGCTGGACGGCCCCTCCAGGGCCAGGACCCCGGGCAGCACCAGCTGCGGGTTTGAAAACCCCTCGGGCAGGCGCAAATCCCCGGGGATCTCCCGGGGCAGCTCGCGCCGGGCCGGCCCTGCGGCGGCGACGACGACCTTGGACCCCTCGTTGAGGCCGCTCCCCGAGTAATCGAGGGTGTCGGCCGTGGTGCAGGTCTGGAAGTGGAGGTCCCGGCGCCAGTCGACCCGCTCCAGGACATGACGGAAAAAAGCGGCGATGTCATGGATGTCGAGACCGGGGCAATCCTCCCGGGCGGCGATGAAGAGGTACTTGGCCAGAGAGAGCTGCCCCTGGCCGAGAATGGCGTTGCCGAGGGTGAGCAGCTCCTGCGGCTTGCGCCCCTCGGCATAGGGGACGTAGCGCTCGCTGCCGATGGCCAGCAGCAGGGGATGAACCCCCGCCGCATCGACGGCGTGCACGGCATGGACTCCGGGAAGAACGTCGGGAATGAGCTTCCCGGTCAGCTCGTGGATAAAGGCCCCGAAGCTGGTGTCCTCCTGAGGGGGACGCCCCACGGTGGTGAAGGGCCAGATGGCCCCGGGACGGTGGTAGACCTTGTCCACCCGAAGGACCGGGAATTCATGTTCCAGGCTGTAGTAGCCGAGATGATCGCCGAAAGGTCCTTCGGGCAGGGTCCGGGCCGGGTCGACCGTTCCGCTGATGCAGAAGTCGGCCTCCGCCGGGATCGGCAGCGCCCCCGGCGGGCTGACCACCGGAATGCGGTGGCCGCCGAGCAGGCCGGCAAAGGAGATCTCCGGCATCCCCTCGGGCAGGGGCATGACCGCGGCAACGGTCAGGCTGGGCGGGCCGCCGACGAAGATGTTGACCCGCAGGGGCACGCCCCGCTTCAGGGCCTCGGCGTGGTGGATGCCGATCCCCCGGTGGATCTGGTAGTGCAGGCCCGCTTCCCGGTTGGGCTGATACTGCCCTCCGGAGATCTGCACCCGGTACATGCCGAGATTGGATGAGCGCAGCCCCGGCCGGGCCTCGCTCTCGGAGTAGACCTGGGGCAGGGTGACAAAGGCCCCGCCGTCCTTCGGCCAGGACTTGAGCTGGGGCAGCTGGTCGAGGGTCGTGGCATGGGCCAGGATCGGGCCGTCCTTGACCCTTTTGGGCAGCAGGTGGAGCGCTACCAGGGGAGCCTTCAGCAGCCCCCGGGGCTCCTTCCAGGCGCTGGCAGGGCTGAGCTTGAGATCGACCAGGCAGCGGATGGTCTCCAGGGTGTCCCGGAAGATATAGCGGGTCCGATCCAGGGTGCCGAACAGGTTGCCGAGCATGGGGAACCGGCACCCCTTGACTCGGGTAAAGAGAAGCGCCGGGCCTTCGGCGGCGTAGGCCCGCCGCTGGATCGCCCCGATTTCGAGGTCGGGATCGACAGGGACCTCGATGCGCCGCAGCCGACCGCCGCGCTCCAGGTCCTCGACGCACTCATTCAGGTTGCGATACCCCATGGCAAAAGCCCCTCTCCGGAGAAGAATTGATCGGCGGATTGTAGCGGAACCGGGAGGGGAATACAACAGGGAGCTGGAGCCGGAAACTCGCCGGCCGGCCCCGAGACGCCTTTACCCCGGCCCGTAAGGTGTTAGTCTTTTGGTATGCCAAACCACAGGAGGTAGCGCCATGACATACGGCCAGGATCGGGTTTACAAGAAGCTGGAAGTGATCGGGGTTTCCCAGAGAGGGATCGAGGGAGCGATTGAGGCGGCGGTGCTGAAAGCCCACCAGACCCTGAAGGGACTGTCGTGGTTCGAGCTCGAGGAACTGCACGGCCACATCGGCGAGGACGGCCAGGTCAAGGAGTACCAGGCGGTCATCAAGGTGGCCTTTGAGGTCAAGGACTGACGATCCGCCCCGCACTCTGCCGCCGGGGCTAGCCGGGGGTGGCCCCCTCCAGGTAGCGGCCGTTGACCTGGTAGACAAAGGCGAGGACCTCGGCCACCGCCTGGTACAGCTCCACCGGGATATCGTCGCCGACAGGGACATGCGCCAGAAGCTCCAGCAGGTCGGGGTCTTCCATGACGTGGACCCCGGCCTGGCGCGCCCGCTCGATAATGCGCGCCGCCACGTCCCCTCCGCCGCTGGCGACCACCTTGGGGGCTGTGTCCTGTTGCCGGTCGTAGCGCAGAGCAACTGCTTTGTCCATTTCCATCTTCCCTTTCACAGCCTACACCCTGGCGTCGAGGCATCCGTCCCCGCCGGGAAAGACCCTCTTGACGAGGGCCCTGGCGGGATTCTCCGCTCCGGCCGAAAAGCTCACCCCCCTCAGGGGCAGGCGCTCCCTCACCCCCTCCAGGCCGTCCTGGTTCCGGGCCACGAAGCGGGCCTTCTCAGGATCGTCGCACAGGAAACGGATCGACAGTCCTGCGGACTCGTAGAGGAAGTCGACCCGCATATCCCCCAGCCCCTTCAGGCTCAGATGCAGGGAAAAGAGCCAGGGCCCCTCCTCCCCATCCCCCTCTTGGCTTCCTTCCCGCCGGTCCTCGACCACCATGAAGCCCTGCTCCAACTCGGGCAGGGGAAGAGGGACGAGGCGGGCTCCCTGCTGAGCCAGGCGAAGGTTGCAGAGCTGGAAGGCCTCGAGAACCTGCAGGGCCTGGGCCGCCTTTTCCGCCCAGGGCCCGGCGGAGCGGTCAACTTTTTGACTGATTTCGGCCAATGCGCTCTTCAGGGGCATTTCCTCCCCTTCGTCCAGCCCGGCGGCCAGTTTTCCCTCCAGACCGAGCCCAAGGCGCTCCACCCAGCCCCGAAGCGCGCCGCCCCCGCCGGATCCCGGCGCAGCGCCGCCCTCCCGGGCGAAAAACTCGAGGCACGCCTTCGCCCCCGGACTTAAGCTTTCGGAAAGTCTCCCCTTTTCCTTGAGCAGCCCCCTCAGGCAGGCCACCAGGCCGGCCTGGGAGCCGAGCACGTGCAGAGAGCGGCCGAGGCGCTTGGACAAAAGGTCCTCGATCACCCGGAACTCCAGACGCGGCTCCAGGGAGACGACCATCAAGTCAAGTTTCTGTCCCGTCTGCAGGGCCAACTCGGTGCGGGCACTGAACTTTCTCTTCCCTAGCTGAAGCAGAACCTGGCCCTGCCCTCCCTCGGCCACGGTCGCCCGCACCATCTGGTCGATCCGCAGGTGCTGCTGGCGGGCTTCCCGCGACACCGAGGCACTCGCCCCGACTGCGGCGGGCGGGGCCGGAATGACCGAATTGATGAGGCTCATGAGGCCAACCCCTTGCTCATCGGCGAGCCCCCCTGAGCGGCCCGACGCGATGGAAAATCTATCGTTTCGGGCTACTTGTGCTTGGGGTCAAGCATCGACCCAAGGAACTTCACCCGGCTCCCCAACTGCTTGAACTTCTCCCCGAGGCAAAACTCGGTGAGCTTGTCCAGATGGTCGGGCGAGATGTCGGTGATCTGCAGGGCGACCTCCCCCGGCTGATCGTCCGAAGAGGAGCCGTCGACCACCCGGCCGCGGCAGCCGAGCACTTTCAGGGTTGCCCCGGGCAGGGCTATCTCCAACTCCAGCTCCTCTCCGGGCGGAACCTGCTGGCGAGCGGAGAAGCGGAGCCCGCACCCGCTCAGGTTCACCCTCTCAAGAGAGGATTCGGAGGGAGGTTGCTCGCCGGGCCGCCAGAACTTCAAATAGACTTCGCTGTCGACGCGGAATTTGCGCCGGGTATCCCCCTGAGAGGAGACCTCGGCCAGAACCAGGGACAGGCGCCTGTCGTCGAGAACCTCCTCGATAAAGGCCTCGGCCTGGAAAATGGAGAGTCCCACTTCGCAGGAAATCCGGCAGCGGCCAGCCTGGTCGAGGGCCTCGAAAGGGATCTGGCCGGGCAGGAACATCGCCTCCAGACGGGTCGGGGAGGTCACCTTGACGACCCCGTCCAGGGCAAGGTGGCCCTCTCCCCGAACCGGCAGGGCCAGGCTCGCAATTTTGAAATCCCTCAAAAACTCGACTGTTTCCTTCGAAAGCATGTTGACGCCCGATCCGTCGCCCGAAGCGACCGCTGCTGTTTTGAACCCGGGGAAAAGGAGATAAATAGAATACGTATCTTTCTTTTCGGCACCAGCCGGGGGGATCTTTAGGCCTTTTTCCCTTTGGCACCGTCTTTGCTATAAATCGGAACCAACGGGGGAATTTCCCTAAACTCTTTTCCGGCGGTGCCGATAAGAGTAGCAACACAGATCGAGAGAAAGGGCCTAATGACCATGACCGCGACGAGCCTCATAGTTGGACACTCCCCCGCTTCAAGGAAAGCCATTGCCACGACCATAAAGGGGACCGACCTGTTCCGCCAGATCCTCTTCAGCGCCGACAGCCAAGAGGCTTTCAGCCAGCTGAAGAAGCATTCGGTGGACATGGTCTTCTGCGACCTGCGCCGGCTCACCGGCAAGGCGGTCGACCTGTTCAAAAGGCTGGCCAAGCAGGAGGAGTGGGGGGACATCCCGGTCATCGCCTTCACCCCCGAAGAAGATGAAGCGACCCGTATCCGGGGCCTGGAGCTCGGCGCCAGCGACTGCCTGTCCTTCACCGCCTCGGCCAAGGAGGTCGCAGCCAAGGCCCGCTTCCTCCTGAAGATCAAAGAACGCTTTGAACAGTTGCGCTCCTCCAGGGCCCAGCTTGCCGAGCTTGCCCTCAAGGACGGCCTGACCGGCCTTTACAACCGCTCCTACTTCGACGCCACCCTGGAGAAGGAAATCGCCCGCAGCCAGCGCTCGGAGAAATCCTTCTCACTCGTCCTGCTCGACCTCGACCACTTCAAGGATGTCAACGACAACTACGGCCACCAGGCCGGCGACCGGGTCATCCAGACCGCCGCCAAGGTCTTCGCCGACTCGGCCCGCAATGCCGACGTCGTCTGCCGCTACGGGGGCGAGGAGTTCGCGGCCATTCTGCCCGAGACCTCCACGGCCGGGGCCCGCATCTTTTCCGAGCGCATCCGCAAAAAAGTCGAGGGGCTCGATCCCGTGTCGCTTGGCATCGGCAAACCGATCACCGTCAGCATCGGCATCAGCTGCGCCGACTTCCGCCATCCCATCACAATGAGCGAACTGCTGGAAAACGCCGACCGTGCCCTCTACACCGCAAAGAACCGGGGCCGCAACCGGGTCGAAATCTTCACCCCGACCAAGCGCCACCCTCCGATGGTTCACTTCCCCGCATACAAGGGACACGCCGTGGCCTTCGCCTAAGGCCGTCCCCCGACCGACTTCGACCGAACCCGCCCGGCCTTCTTGGCCGGGCTTTTTCGTATCGGTTCCGCGCCGCGTCCCCGCCGGTCCGCCCCCTGGCAGCCTTTTCCGCCAAAATCCCGACACCCCTGCAGACAATCCGAGGGAAGAGGCCCCGCCGCCCTCCCCAAACATGGGGAAATGGGCCCTCTGTGCCGCAAATCTCCTTTTTGCAAAAAAAGAACAGCTCTCTGGCCGAAGAAAGGTGACACTCCCCGACGCAAAAGAACGAAAAGAAGGAAGCCGGCCCCTGCCGGCAAAGACGGTTTGCCATCGGATGTTGCCGGAAAGGCTCGGGATCTGCTCGGCGCCGGGAGGGTTTTGGTCTTGATCCGGAAAGAAAAAGGCGGCCAGAAGGCCGCCGGAGAGGTTGCGGACGTGGCCCCTTCAGGAAGCGTCCCTGACGCGGACCTTCATGCGCAGCTGCCTGCGCTGCTCGGCCAGGCAAAAACGAACGATTTCGTCCTGGTCCTCTTGTTCGATTTCCACCAGCTCCAGCGCCGCGAGCTGGCCCTCCTTGCCCCTGTCCTGGACGCGAACCACCCTGCCGACGCATTCCATCGATGGAGAGCTGCCCCCCGGCAAAGAGACCTCCAAAGCGACGGTCTGACCGACGACGAGGGGGGTAGAGGAGACGAAGCGGATTCCCGACCCGCTCAGGTTGACGTTCTGCAGCACGGTCTTGGTGGGGCGGTCAAGATCGGTGCCCCAGTACCTCATGTAAACCTCCGCATCGATGCGGAAAAAACGCCGCCGCTGGGGATAGGACGCCACCTCGACGGCCCGGAACCGGAGCTGACCATTCTCACCGCGCTCCCCTGAAAGCCGGCCCATGATCCGGTGGATAGACTCCCCCTGCTCGATGTAGATCAAGCAGAGACCGTCCTCCTCAAGGACTTCGAGAGGGCTGGCGGTGATTTCCACCTCGAGAATCGAAGCATCCAGAAGCCTGACCCTCCCTTCCAACTCCAGGGGATTGCCCCTCTGGAAGGAAAGGATGATGCGGCACTTTCGAAAATCCTGAAGTACGTTCTGCACCGCCCGAGAAAACATGCGGCCTCCCATAAAGAAAGTTCACCGAACAACGACATCATGCTTACGGGCCGACCCCCGAAAGAAGGGCGGGTGAAGCGCTCAGCCGGGCCCATTGAAGATGCGGCCCCGCCGGTCGGGCCCCACCCTGTAGCCGGACAGGGCCGTTCGCCCGCCGGTGAGAGATGTGCGCTCTGCGTTCAAGGCGGAAAGCATCCCCCGCCCCTTGGCCCCCAGGTCCTCGGTTCCGGCCAGCACCCGGCGCATCAACTCCAGCCGCTCCCGGAACAGGGAATGGGTCGTCACCGGCTTGCCGGCGGCGCGCAACAGAGCGTTCAACTCCAGGTCGGTGCGCCGGGCCTCATCCTGGAGGCCGGTCAATTCGCCGCAGAAGTCCTGGATCGGCCCCGGCCGCCCCTGCTCGACCAGAGCGGTCAGCTTGTTCCCGGCATCCAGAAGGGCCCGGTACTGGCGAATGGACAACTCCAGCAATTCCTCCAGACTCGCCATATCGTCTCCTAGATCGCCGCGGCGGCCGACTCGCCCTGACGCCTCTGGCCGGCGACGCCGTTGTTTCGGTCCTGCTGCACGACCTCGATGGCCTGAACCCAGGTCTCGCGCAGGTGGCGCAGCAGCCCGTCGACGGACTCCAGGGCTTTCGAATCGTTCTTGAGATTGGCCCTGCTCAGCTCCCGGACCATGAACCCGTAGAGGGCGTCGAGTTCGGCCGCGATCTGACCGCCGACCTTGTGGTCGAGGGTCGTGGAAAGCTCAGTGACAATGGCGATGGTCCGGTTGATGCCGTCGACCTTGCCCTCCATGTCGCCGGCGGCCAGGGACTCCTTGGCCCGGTTCGCGAAACGGATGGCGCCATCGTAGAGCATGATGAGGATCCGCTCCGGAGAAGCGGTGCTGACCTGGTTGTTCTGATATTGATTCAAAAAGGCATTCATTATTATTTACTCCCCATGCTGGCCATGATGCTCATCTGCTGGGCCAGATAGTTGCTTTGGCTGTTCATGGTGCTGACAAGCTGCTCCATGGCGGAGAACTGGCCGACCAGGATCGACTCGCGCTTTTCGAGGCGCAGCAGCATGCTCGAGATGCTGTCGTCGATGCGACTGACGGAGGCCTCGGTACTCTTCTTGCGGCCGGCGTAAAGGCCGTCGATGGAGTCAGTCGCTCCCTCCAGGTAGTCGACGAAACGCCCGGCGAAGCCGGTGTCGCCGGTCCAGAAAGTCTCGAAACCGTCGAGGTCGTTCTCGATCATGTCTTTGAGTGCGGTGCTGTCGATGACCAGGTCCCCGGTACGCTCGTCGGTCTCGATGCCGAGGGTCGAGAGGCTCTGGTAGACTCCGGTTCCGCCGTCCACGTTGGTCAACAGGTTCTGCAGTGAGCGCTTGACCGAACGCGCCGCCGAATCCCCACTGAGGCCGTCATAGGAGAGGAAAGAGAGGATGTCGTTGAAGTCGTCGACGAAATCCTCGACCTTGGCGACGATCGCCTCCTCGTCGGTGCCGACGGTCAGGGTGGTCGTCGTCGCATCGGCCGGGTCAAGGACCTCGTCGGCTTTGGTCAGGTCGAAGGTGATCCCGGGGATCGCACCCGAGATGGTGTTGGAATCGCTGACGATGGAAATCCCGTCCACCTCGATCTGCGCCTGGGAAGCGCTGCGGGTCAGCTCGACGGTGGGAAAGCCGGTCCCTCCGGAAACGCCGGAGGCGTCGATGGTGATGTTGTCGTCCTGCACCGAGTCTCCGGTCAGAACGAGGCGATAGGGTGTGCCGCTGCCGTCGTTGACGATGGAGGCGGTGATCCCCGGGTCCTCCAGGGCATTGATCGCCTCCATGATGCCGTCGAGGGTATTGTCCGCCGGGGCGAGGGCGATCGGGGCGTTGCCCCCGACCTGCAGGTTGACGGTGCCCGAGGTGAAGAGCTCGGCGTCTTTGTCCGCCACCCCCTGGTAAACCACCTTCTCCACCTGGGCCAGGCTGAGCACCTTGACCTCGTAGTTGCCGGGCTGGGCCTCGCTGCCGGCCGTGGTGGCAAAGTACTCCTCGGAACTCTGTTCGCTCTTGCGGGAGAGAAGCTCCTCGGAGGTGGCCAGCTTCTCCACGGCCTCGAGCAGGTTCCCCATGTGGCCGTCGAGCTTCTTGAAGGAGTTCAAACGGCTGTTGAGTTCGTTCCTGTCGTCCTCCATGCGGTAAAGGGGAAGCCGCTCGGCTTCCATCAGCGCATCGATGAGGCTGTTGGTATCTATTCCGCTGGCGAGCCCGCCTATGCTTATTGCCATGGTGTCCTCCGCTTCCGGCGCGTCACGGCCGGGCTCAGCTCTCGGTCTGCAGGAGCAGGCCGCGAAGCTCCTCGAGGCTGCTGGAAACCTTCAGCAGTTCCTCCGTGGGGAGCTGGCGGATAACCTCGTTGGTTTCCGGATCGATGATCCGGATGACCACTTCCCGGGCTTCCTCGCTCATTTCAAAACGTACGCTGTTGAGCCCCCCTTCGGCCAGCTGCTTGACGCGGCTGAGGATCTCCTCGGGTGTCTGTTTCTTTTCATCCCGGCTCGGCTCGAAAGAGAGGGGGGAGGGCTGGCGTTGCCGATCGATTTTTTCTGCGGCCTCTGCGCTTTTCTGCACATTTGCGCCGGCCGGTGATGCTGTCTCTATTTTAAACATCTCTCAAATCTCCTCTTCTGACCACCATCGATCGATCTTTCAAGCCAGCCGGGCCCCATGTGGTTAAAGGTGGGGGGCGGGAGACCCGCCCCCCGGGTCAGTCAAAAAACCTAGCCTCTACCCGAGAAGGGAGAGGGCCACATTGGGAGCCTGGTTGGCCTGAGCCAAAATCGACACCCCGGCCTGCTGCAGCACGTTGGACCGGGTCATTTTCGCCGACTCGTTGGCGATGTCGGTGTCCTGGATGCGGGAGCGGGCCGCGGAGAGGTTGTTGGACTGGCTCGACAGGTTCTTGATGGTGTGATCCAGACGGTTGACCGTGGAGCCGACCGAACTGCGGGCGGTGTCCACGTCCTTGATCGCATCGTCAAGGGCGGTGATCGAGGTCTGGGCGGCGGCGTTGTCCGTCACCGCGACCGCGTCAACGCCGAGCCCGGCGGCCGTGAAGTCCTGGGTGATCGTGAAGTTGATCTTGTCGTCGGCGGTGGCGTTGGCACCGACCTGGAAATCCACGTCCAGAGCCCCGTCCAGCAGGGTCTTGCCGTTGAAGGACGTGGCGCCGGCGATACGATCGATCTCCGAGGTCAGTTCGTCCATCTCGGTCTGGATGGCTGCCGCGTCGTCGGCGTCGTTGGTCTCGTTGGCGCCCTGAACGGCGAGCTCGCGCATGCGCTGCAGCATGTCGCCGATCTCGGACATGCCGCCCTCGGCCGTCTGGGCCAGGGAGATGCCGTCGTTGGCGTTGCGGCTCGCCTGATCCATGCCGCGGATCTGGGCGGTCATGCGGTCGGCGATGTTCAGGCCGGCCGCGTCGTCGGAAGCGCTGTTGATGCGCAGACCCGAAGAGAGACGCTCCATCGATTTTGAAAGGGAGTTTTGGGTGTTGCTCAAATTGCTTTGAGCGTTGAGAGATGAGATGTTGGTATTGATTGTCATTGCCATGATGTATTCCTCCATGAATGGGTGTTTGCGGGCATCCGTGCCCTGTTACTTTCGGATAGGGTCAGACCTCCCTAATCCTTGCTGCACCTCCTTTCCGGGACAAGTGGCCTGCCCTC
>NZ_PKUB01000026.1:40360-81010 GCF_002868845.1 Desulfuromonas sp. | reverse complement strand
CCGTTGCGCTTGATGAACTCCTTGGTCCCGTCGAGGGGATCGACCAGCCAGAAGCGCTCCCGGTCCTTGCGCTCCTCGTAGGGGATGTCCTTCCCCTCCTCCGAAAGGATCGGGATCTCGGGGAAATGCGCCTGGAGTCCCGCCATGATCGCCTCGTGGGACGCCTTGTCGGCAGCCGTCAGCGGAGACTTGTCGTCCTTGAATTCAACGGCGTGATCGCCGTCGTAGATATCCATGATGGCCGCGCCGGCCTCGCGGGCGATGGCGCAGACCTTCTCAATGTCGATGTTCATACGAATCCTTCGGCTTCGTAGCTTTCAGTTGTCAGTTGCCAGTTCCAGTGGCCAGTTTTGATCTTAAGTTTCTGGGCTTAGGCATTAACCTTTTGGAGTGTGCCGCTGATAGCTGATAGCTGGATACTGATAGCTGATAGCTGGATACTGACAACTGACAGCTGCCCTTACCCCCACAACTCCCGAACAATCTCCTCCGCCAGTTCCTCGGCCGTCTTCTCCCCGGCATCGAGGATGATCTCGGGATTCTCCGGCGCTTCGTAGTCCGAGTCGATCCCGGTGAAGTTCTTCAGCTGGCCGGCGCGGGCCTTCTTGTAGAGCCCCTTGGGGTCGCGCTCCTCGCAGACCTCCAGCGGGGTATTGACGAAGACCTCCACGAACTCTCCCGTCTCCAGCATCTCCCGCGCCATGTCCCGCTCGCTCTTGAAGGGGGAGATGAACGAGACCAGCACGATCAGGCCGGCATCGACGAAAAGTTTGGCGCTCTCGGCGACGCGGCGAATGTTCTCCACCCGGTCGGCGTCGGTGAAGCCGAGATCGCGGTTGAGGCCGTGGCGGATATTGTCGCCGTCGAGGGTATAGGTATGCTTGCCGAGGGAGTGGAGCTTTTTCTCCACCAGGTTGGCGATGGTCGACTTGCCGGCCCCGGAAAGGCCGGTGAACCACAGCACCCGGGGCTTCTGCCCCATCAATTCGGCGCGGGTGTGCTTGTCGATGTCGAGGGACTGCCAGTGGATGTTGGTGGCCCGGCGCAGGGCGAAGTCGATCATGCCGGCGCCGACCGTGGCGTTGCTGAACCGGTCGATCAGGATGAAATTTCCGGTGGCCCGGTTCTCCCGGTAGGGGTCGAAGGAGATCGCCTTGCTGACGCTGATGTTGCAGACCCCGACCTCGTTGAGTTCCAGGGTCTTCCCGGCCTCGCGTTGCAGGGAATTGACGTTGACCTTGTATTTGAGGTCGCTGACCTGGGCGGGGATCGTCGTCGCCCCGGTCTTGATCAGGTAGCTGCGCCCCGGCAGCAGGGCGTCCTCGTGCATCCAGACCAGGTGCGCTTCGAACTGGTCGGCATGGGCCGGCCTCGCCAGGGGGGCGGCGAGCAGATCTCCACGGCTGATATCGATCTCGTCGCTCAAGGTCAGGGTCACCGCCTGGCCCGCGAAGGCCTCCTCCAGGTCGCCGTCCATGGTCACGATCCGCTCGACCCGGCTGGTCTGGCCGGAGGAAGGGACCACGACCTCGTCGCCGGGACGGATGACGCCCGAACCGACCGTGCCGCAGAAACCACGGAAATCGAGGTCCGGCCGGTTGACCCACTGCACCGGCATGCGGAACGGCTTTTCGCAGGCGTCATTGGCCACCTCGACGGTCTCAAGGTAGGCCAAGAGGGTGGGACCGTGATACCAGGGGGTCCGGGCGCTGGGCTCGATGATGTTGTCGCCCTTGAGCGCCGAGATGGGGACACTGGTGATCTTCTCGAAACCGAGATCGGCGGCGAAGGCTTCGTACTCCTCCTTGATGGCCTCGAAGCGCTCGGCGGAATAGTCGACCAAGTCCATCTTGTTGATCGCCAGCACGACGTTGCGGATTCCCACCAGCGACACGAGGTAGCTGTGCCGCTTGGTCTGGGTCAACACCCCTTTGCGGCCATCGATCAGGATAACAGCGACCCCGGCGGTTGACGCCCCGGTGACCATGTTGCGGGTGTACTGCTCGTGGCCGGGGGTATCGGCGACAATGAATTTGCGCTTGTCGGTGGAAAAGAAGCGGTAGGCGACGTCGATGGTGATCCCCTGCTCCCGCTCGGCCTGCAGGCCGTCGAGCAGCAGAGCGTAGTCGATGTCATCCCCCTGGGTGCCGACCCGCTTGCTGTCGGCCTTGAGGGCGGCGAGCTGGTCCTCGAAGACCAGCTTGGAATCCCACAGCAGGCGCCCGATCAGGGTGCTTTTGCCGTCGTCCACGCTGCCGCAGGTGATGAAGCGCAGCATCCCCTTCTCTTCCTGGGCCTTGAGGTAGGCGTGTATATCTTCAGCGATCAATTCAGATTGATGAGCCATTTTGAAATCTCCGATTTCAAAAGCTTTAAGCTGCAAGCTCTAAGCTGTAAGTTTAAATCAATTTATTAAGGCAAAAAAGGCCAGTGGAGAAGGGAGGTTTAATCCCGCAGCTTTTTGACTAGCCCCATGAGCATGGCGCTGATCTCTTTGGTTTCCCTAACCCACTTTCTGCCAACATCCTCTGGTATGTAGCCAATTGTTATTCCAATATATGCCTGGGTTCGTAATTCTGCGCAAGACCCATTGGCTATATGCAAAAACCTGATCTTGTCATTCGCTGTCGGCCGCACCATCCCTTCAGAGATGTTACTGGCAACCGAAAGCGAGGATCTTGTAATTTGGTCCTTAAAACCGAAATCCTTTAGTTCTCGTAGGGTTTGATAAATTTCTACGGAAATCCGGCACGCTCGCTTCCAGACTTCCAACTTCTCAAAATCCATCCGCCCCTACCTTCTCTTCCAGCTTAAAGCTTTCAGCTTCCAGCTGCAAAAGAAGCAGGAAGGTTATTCTAAAAATATCCTTCCTGCTTCTTCTTCTCCATCGATCCCGCCTGATCATGGTCGATCAGTCGGCCCTGCCGCTCGGAAGTGCGGGTCAGGAGCATCTCCTGGATGATCTCCGGCAGGGTGGCGGCGGTCGACTCCACGGCGGCGGTAAGCGGGTAGCACCCCAGGGTCCGGAACCTGACCGATTTCATCTCCACCTTTTCCCCGGGATGAAGCTTCATGCGATCGTCATCGACCATGATCAGCATCCCGTCACGCTCCACCACCGGTCGCTTTTTGGAGTAATAAAGGGGCACGATGGGAATCTCTTCCAGGTAGATGTACTGCCAGATATCGAGTTCGGTCCAGTTGGAGAGGGGGAAGGCGCGGATGCTTTCGCCCTGCTTGACCTTGGCGTTGTAAAGGTTCCACAGCTCGGGGCGCTGACTCTTGGGGTCCCAGCGGTGGTTGGCGGTGCGGAAGGAATAGATGCGCTCCTTGGCGCGGGACTTCTCCTCATCCCGCCGCGCCCCGCCGAACGCCGCGTCGAACTTGTACTTTTCAAGGGCCTGCTTGAGCCCCTCGGTCTTCATCACGTCCGTGTACAGGGCGGAGCCGTGGGTGAAGGGCGACATCCCCTGCTTGGCCCCCTCCTGGTTTGTGTAGATCAAAAGGTCCAAGCCGTGCTCGGCCGCCATGCGGTCGCGAAATTCGATCATCTCGCGGAACTTCCAGGTGGTATCCACGTGCATCAGCGGGAAGGGGGGCTTGGAGGGATAAAAAGCCTTCCGCGCCAGGTGCAGCATGACGGAGGAGTCTTTGCCGATGGAATAGAGCATCACCGGGTTTTCGAACTCGGCGGCCACTTCGCGAATGATGTGAATACTTTCCGCCTCGAGCTGACGGAGATGGGTCATGTCCTGAATCATTGTCATCACTGTCCGGAGAAAAAGTTTTAGGTTTTATGTCTGAGGTTTTAGGTGTTTAAGAACCTGGTTTTCACGGATCAATCCCGAGGTTTCTCGGCATTATCCGTGTTCATCCGTTCGAATTCGCGTCCCAACGGGTTTCAACGTTTCCCCTTGAGGCCTTTATCGCCAGATGGCATTCAGAGGGATTCCGTACGGCTTGGGACACTATTTGCCTTGATTAATCACATTCTTTTTCAGGAAGGATACTATTTTCTGGGCCGCCTCGTCCATGCCTATCTCATCGACCTCGATGACAACCTCGGGCGACCTCGGCTCTTCGTAATCCACGTCCACCCCGTGGAAATCCCGATAGATGCCCTCCCGGGCTTTTTGATAATGCCCCTTGGTGTCGCGCCTCTCGCAGGCCTCCGGGGTCGTCTTCAGGTAGACCTCCACGTAATTCTTCGCCACCCCTCGAACGAATTCCCGGCTCTCCCGGTAGGGCGAAACGAAGGAGGCGACGACGATGACGCCGTTCTTCTCCAGCATGGCGCAGAGGTGTCCCGCCCTCTTGACGTGCTCGTTGACATCTTCGCGGGCAAAGCCGGTCTCCGGGAAGAGGGGCCTCACATCGAGACTGTCCAGCCGCTCCGCCTTGAGCTTGTCCTTGAGCAGTTGCCGGTAGACGCGATCGGCAAGCTCCTTCTTGCCCGAGGCGGGCAGCCCCGTGAACCAGAGGATAAAGGACGGGATCTCCTTCTTCCCATAGCCAATCCGGTGCCACATCCGCTCATGGATGAAATAGAGCCCCATCTTGGCGACGACCTCGAGGAGGCCGACGGTAATGGCGAGAGTCAACTTGCCGGTGAAGATAAGAACGATGACCGCCGTGGTGATCGTCGCCCAGGTGCGCCAGGAAATCGCCTTGAGAATGGAACGTCCCTTGGTTTCGTACTGCATGGTCGTTGGCCTCAGAAAACCCAGAAAAGGAGATGTCTTACCGCTGTCATCAGATTTGATCAGACTCGATCCGTGGCCCAAACATGCCTATTCGAAATACTCGGCGTCCCGGAAATGCGGAGCCGCCCCATCCTTACCGGACAGCAGCGGTTCGCCGACGAAGGGCCACTCAATGGCCAGGTCCGGATCGTTCCAGAGGATCGCTCGCTCATGCTCCGGGGCGTAATAATCGGTCGTCTTGTAGAGAAACTCGGCAAAATCCGAAAGGACCAGAAAACCGTGAGCAAAGCCTTCCGGCACCCAAAGGTGGCGCTTGTTCTCCGCCGACAGATGAATACCGACCCACTTGCCAAAGGTCGAAGAACTTCTCCTGACATCGACGGCCACATCGAAAACTTCGCCGGCGACGACCCGCATATACTTGCCCTGAGGTTGCCGAATCTGGTAGTGCAGGCCCCTCAGAACGCCCTTGGCTGAACGCGAGTGGTTGTCCTGAACGAAACAGGAGTCCAGACCGGTGGCCTCCCGCCAGGCACGCTCGTTGAAGCTTTCAAAGAAAAAACCGCGATCGTCTCCAAACACCTTCGGCTCGACGATCAGCACTTCGGGAATTTCAGTGGGAATAATATTCATAGCTTAAAGTCCGTGACTGGTGACTTTGATAGAGTTTAGAAACTTACAGCTGACAACTGACAGCTTATAGCTGCCCTTTAGACCCCATCCTTCACGACCCTTTCAAGGTATTCCCGGTAGCTCGACTTCGGGGTGTCCTGGATGATCGCCTTCATCTTCTCCTTATCGATGAATCCCATGTACAGGGCGATCTCCTCCAGGCAGGCGATTTTCAGCCACTGCCGAGCCTCCAGGGTGCCGATGAAATGGCTCGCTTCGAGCAGGCTCATGTGGGTCCCGGTGTCGAGCCAGGCGATGCCCCGGCCCAATTTCTCCACCCGCAGATCCCCTGTCGCCAGGTAGGAGAGGTTGAGGTCGGTGATCTCCAACTCCCCCCGGGCCGAGGGCGTGAGTGCCTTGGTCCGCTCCACAACCGTCCCGTCGTAGATGTAGAGTCCGGGGACGGCATAGTGGGATTTCGGGATTTCGGGTTTTTCCTCGATACTCAGGACTTTACCCGACGCGTCGAACTCCACCACGCCGTAACGCTCCGGGTCCTGGACCGGATAGCCGAACACCCGGGCGCCGCCGTCGAATTCCTGGCCAATCCTGTCGAAACGCATTTTCCCGTAGAACAGGTTGTCTCCGAGAATCAGCGCCACCGGGTCGTTGCCGACAAAGTCCTCGCCGACCAGGAACGCCTGGGCAATTCCCTTGGGCTCGGGCTGCACCGCATAGGACAGGCGGATGCCGAACCGGCTTCCGTCGCCAAGCAGGGCCTCGAACCGCGGCGTGTCGTGCGGGGTGGAGATGATCAGGATGTCGTTGATCCCGGCCATCATCAGGGTCGACAGGGGATAGTAGATCATCGGCTTGTCGTAGACCGGCTGCAGCTGCTTGCTCGCCACCAGGGTCAGGGGGTAAAGACGGGTCCCCGCTCCACCGGCGAGAATTATTCCCTTCTTAATCATTTCAGTCTCCTCCTTCTTATGGGACACGGATTACACGGATGCACACGGATAAATCAAAAAAACGGAGGTTGCTAAAGCCTGTGAGATCTATTCCTGATCCGTGTCAATCTGTGTTCGTCCGTGTCCAAAAGCATTTATTTTAGAGAATTGTACAATACTTTGCGTTTTATCTCAGGTGTTGGCCCAAAGTTCAACAAAAGTCCTACCTCAACATCGGTTGCCTTAAGATAATTCAGCAATTGTGCTTCGTGCTCCCGAAGGACATTTTTAACCGCCTTTATCTCCACGATTACTTTGTCCCCAACCAAAATATCAGCAAAATATTGGCCGACAATATTCCCCTCATAAGAAACATTAATCCCCGATTGAGCAACAGCCATAACATCAGATTTTTGCAACTCAAGCATCAAGGCATTTTCGTAAACCTTCTCCAAAAATCCATAACCAAGTGTATTATAAACGTTGTAGAACAAACAAATAATCTGGTCCGTTAGTTCTTTGTGTTTCATAAAGTCATTTATTTCTGGGACACGGATTCACACGGATCCACACGGATAATGCTTGAAATCCTCTGGCTTGATTCAAGATTTCAAAAATCCGTGTTCATCAGATTTGATCCGTGTCCCATTCAAGGCTTATTGCCGGTTTGAAATGTATTTCTTCAAGCTCTCACGCCACTCCGGTATGGCAGCCCCCGTCGCCTGCATATATTTGTTTTTCGAAAAAACAGAGAAAGCGGGCCGCGCCGCCGGCAAGGGATACTCCTCGGTGCGGATCGGCAGGATTCTTTGACAGGCGATCTCCTCGCCGGATTGTTTCAGTTCCTCGACGATCGCCTCGGCAAAGTCGTACCAACTGCAGGAGCCGGCGTTGGAGAAATGGTAGATGCCGTAAGGCGGTGACGGGTGACGGGTAACGAGTGACGACTTTTGCCCTGACTCCTTACTCGTCACTTGCAACTCGTCACCGCCCTTAAAGTCATTCGTCACCGTCTTCAACAAGTTGAAGACTCCTTCCGCCAAATCCTCCGTGTAGGTCGGCGTGCCGACCTGGTCGGCGACGATGCGCAACTCCTCGCGTTCCATCGCCAGGCGGACGATGGTCTCGACGAAGTTCTTGCCGCCGGGCCCATAAAGCCAGCTGGTGCGCAGGATGAAATATTCCTCCAGGCCGCTCTCCAGGATGGCCCTCTCCCCGGCGAGCTTGGAGCGGCCGTAGGCCGACTGGGGGGAAACGGGATCATCCTCCGTATAGGGCTCCATCTTCCGCCCGTCAAAAACGTAGTCGGTCGAGACGTGGAGCAACGCCGCACCAAGCGCCTTCGCCGCCTCGGCCAGGTAGCCCGGCCCGTCCCCGTTGACCCGGGTGGCCGCCTCCTCCTCCGTTTCGCAGCCGTCAACGTTGGTGAAAGCGGCGCAGTTGACGATCAGCTCCGGCTCCAGCGCGGTCATCGCCGCCAGCACCTGCTCCCGGTTTGTCAGGTCGAACTCCGGCAGATCATAGCCGAACACGTCATACTCCGCCGGCGCAATCCTTCGCACCGCCTGGGCGAGCATGCCGTTGGAGCCGATGAGGGCGAGTTTGGCGGGTGACGCGTTACGCGTCACGAGTCCCCCCCTCCATACTGCTTTTCATAATACTCCCGATACGATCCGTCCAGCACCGCAGCCACCCAATCCGAATGCTCCAAATACCACTCGACAGTTTTTCGGATCCCCTCCTCAAAGGTCATCGAAGGCTCCCAGCCCAACTCCTCCTTGATCTTCGTGGCATCGATCGCATAGCGCCGGTCGTGGCCGGCCCGGTCCTTAACGAAGGTGATCAGGGAGCGACGCGGCTCACCGTTTTCGAGAGGAGACGCCTTCTCGTCGAGCAGGTCGCAGAGAGTCTGGACGATCTCGATGTTCTGCTTCTCGTTGTTGCCGCCGATGTTGTAGGTCTCGCCGGCCTTGCCCTTCTCCAAAACGGCCAGGATCGCCTCGCAGTGGTCCACCACGTAGAGCCAGTCGCGCACGTTCCTGCCGTCGCCGTAGACGGGAAGGCTTTTCCCATTGAGGGCGTTGTTCAAAATCAGGGGGATGAGCTTTTCCGGTAACTGGAAGGGACCGTAGTTGTTGGAGCAGTTGGTGATCAGCACCGGCAAGCCGTAGGTATGGAAATAGGCGCTGGCCAGGTGATCCGAAGAGGCCTTGCTTGCCGAATAGGGGGAACGGGGATCGTAGGGGGTGGTCTCCTTGAAGAGACCCGTCTCCCCAAGGGATCCGTAGACCTCGTCGGTGGAGACGTGAAGAAAGCGGTGACGAGTGACGGGTGACGAGTGACCAGTTTTTGAATCATCTTTACTCGTGACTCGTGACTCGTCATCCGTCACTGGCTGCCATGCATTTTTGGCAGCCTCCAACAACGTGAAGGTTCCATTGATATTTGTGCGGATGAACTCCCCCGGTCCGGTGATGCTGCGATCGACGTGCGACTCGGCGGCGAAGTGGATTACCGTGTCAATCTGCTCTTCTTCAAAAAGCCTGGCGACCAGTTCAGCGTCGCAAATATCCCCCTGGACAAAGCGATAGCGAGGGTCGCTCTCAATATCCGAGAGATTGTTGGGGTTACCGGCATAGGTCAACTTGTCCAGGTTGACCACACGGGAGTTGGGACGTTTTTCCAGGGCGAGGCGCACGAAGTTGGACCCGATAAACCCGGACCCGCCGGTGACAAGAAGAGTTTGCATGTTGATTCCTCAAAAGTGATCTGTTTAATAAACTATGGAGAAATTTTCAACGTACACCATACCCTAAAGACAATAAAGTCTCACCCATTATTGAATGCATCAGATCGATCTCTTCCTCGGCGAAAGCATCTCTCCATCCACCCGTTGAGGCCGCGCGATTGAACTTGCCGGGACCCTTTTCCGAAGTTGGAATATTCTTGAAATCGTGCTTGTCAACTCTTTGGGAGACTTCCTTATCTGAAGCGTCAACACCAATAAATTCAAAAATATTTTTCAGCTCTGCGAAGGTGTCGCTTTTCAGCTTCTCATATTTCACAAGCAATCTCAAATCTTCATCGTGATTTTCAAATGCCTTTTTAACAACCTCCGTTTGGAGCCTCCATGACTTGGAGTAATTTGCGATACTGCTCAGCCTTTTTTGTTTCGTGTCCAAGGTTGGCCTTTGGTTCCATGAACCTTTTCTGTGCAGGTCAACGAGGGAATCAACCACATCCCGGCCATCCCTCAGAAGAAAAATCATCTTGGCATTCGGGAGCGCCTCCATGATTATGTCGGCGGCCTGACTACCGTTGGGTTCCTTAAAGACGATCTTTTTTGAAAAATCGCTGCATTGGGCAAAGGCTCTATACAGGATCATCTTGTTCAAGCCAGCCAACCAATATTTTTTATGTTTATTGGAAAAAAAGTAATCCTCCGTTTCAGCAAACTTGTCGTGAACTCTTTGCAGTGTCATTTCACCCGTAAGAGGATCCTTTATGCTTCGGTTTGTTCCAAGCAAATTCCCGAGATACGGTTCCTGCCAATTGGCGATGCCCTTATGGTCTTTGAGAAGCCGCTGCCCGAGCCAGGTCGACCCGGTCCTCGGGGAGCCGAAGATGCCGACAATGTTTTTCTCCAGAAGTTGTTCCCCTGCCCCGTCCAATTCGGGGATGGTGAAAAGAACCCTCGGCGGACGTTTTTTCAAATCGTCAAAAGTCTCAGGCAGGCCCTCGACCTGCCGAAGACAATTCTCCGACAAATCGGGGAGGGCCAATGACAAGTCAGACTTATCAGCCCCTTCGACATTCCCCCGATAGCCCAGCACGGCCTTGTGAGCCATCTCGGGAACGGAGAAGACGAGAGAGTATTTTTTCGATTTTCCACTGAAATCGTCGACCCACTTGATAAATCTCTTTATTTCTTTGCCCGCCTCATCGAGGATGCAAACGCAGAAATAAAAAGAATAAGGACTGCCATTCACCCCTTTTATGCTTAATTTGACAAGGCACTCCTTGCCACCTGAAACTTCAAATCCTGCTGTATTGAAAATATAGTTCTCTTCTTTCGAAACGTTTATTTTTTTCATCAAACAAGACCTTTCAATTCCCCACACGTCTTTGAAGGAAAGTTTTCATATACCAACAGAGCAAAGGCGCGGCCCAGCGAAACAGGGTGTTGGCCATTGCACTGAAACAGAATACCAGTTCAAGATTATTCAGTGTCTCTTTGCGCTTCCAAACCTTGAAATGAATCCGGAACAAACCTGTTGCGGATCTTGTTCTTTGAACAAGTCGCTGCGAAGAGGCGTTCAGCCGGCGAAGCAATGCTGTTTCCGCAAGGGTGTCAATATGTTTCCCATGGGTATGCTTGAAGTGGTAGAGGCCTATGACAAGACACGGTATCGCCTTAAGGCACAACAGAAGTTTCTTAAAGAGTCCTTGGTGTTGTTTTTGAATGTCATAGGCCTCGCGAACATAGTCCTTCGCGACCGAGAAGAGGGACCGACGGCCGAAGTCGGTGTGACCTATGACATTGTTGTCATATTGAACATACTCATAAAGGGGCTCGTCAACATACCGGATGCCGCCATTCCCGGCGGCCATGATGGCCAGCCATTGATCATGAAAAACCTCCCCGTAACGGGGGGGGAAAGGCAGCGCCAGGTCGAGCAGTTCCCGCCTGAAAACCGAGGCCGCTCCCGTGACCGTATTGGCAAGTGTCAGCAGGTCGATGTCCTTCGACTCGTAGTAGTTTTTCCTGTTCCTCCAGTAGGTGTCGCACAACACGTTTCTGTCTTTGTCGACAACCTTCATGTCGCTGTAAACCAGCATGGTCGACGCATCGAATTCCGCAAGACAACTGCTCAGCTTGTGCGGATACCAGATGTCGTCCTGGTCGGCGAGTGCAACGAACTTTGCTTCGGCGGGGGCGAGTTCGAGGCAACGTTCGAAGTTGCCATAAAAGCCCGCGTTCTGATCGTTTTCCACCAGAAAGAACCGGGGGTCGTCTTTGACGGCCTCCTTGATCAAATCCCTGCTGTCTTCCGACGAGTTGTCGTCGCAAATGATGCAGATCCAGTCCTGGTGCTCCTGGCCGATGATGCTGTCTATCTGCCTTTTGAAGTAGGGGCCGTCCGGATTGTAGGTCGCCATGCAAATGGCCAGGAGGTTGTCCTGGTCGATATGCGGCGGAATCTCGAAGGTTCGGACTTCCTTGGCATAGGGACCGATGGAAACGGTTCCGATTTTTTCCTTCAGGGAGGAGCCGTCGGCAAAGGCACACTCCAACATGACGGCATGCTCTTCGGCGGCCTCGACGGGGCCGACAACGACGGGGATGGAGAAACCCGGGAAAAGGGTCTGAAAAGACTTTTCTTTCGCGAAGAAGGAGGTCCTGACGTCGGGGCGGTACAACTCGACATCTTTGGAGGCGAACGTTTTGCCACCGACCCTGATTCGGATATAGCTGATCCTCGATCCGCCGGCAACCCAACCCTCTACCAGGTAACGATTGATATTCTTCGGGGCCAGCTTATCGGGCAAACTGTTTTCGATTTTGAATTGAATCATAGCAAGGTCTTTTTCGGAGTAGCCTTCAAACGCTCTCGTTCCCCTTTTGGGTCAGGCGTTGTGCCGCGCCAGGGCGGCCGGCGTGTAGACGATCTTCATCCCCAGCACTTGACGGACGTAATCGCACAGAATGCGCTCCGGCGAGACGGGGCAATCGCCGTCGGCGGCCAGCCCGCCGCACCGGTCCCAGACCTCCCGCTTGATGTAGACGCAGGAGAAGGGGGCATAGTCCAACTCCACCCGCTCCCCGTCGTGAAACGTCCCGACCCGGGCGACGTTGCGATGGCGAAGCGACAGGCTGACGTCGCAGGGCAAGGCGTCCAGCGTGTCGGGCACATGCATCCCGGCATCGGCATGACCGGCGGGCACTACGATCTGCGGGACCGAAATCGCGACGTCGGGCGATGCATAGACAGCGGCCTGCAGCGCCTCGACCGCTCCCCGTCCCGGAAGAGATCCGGCGCCCAGGAACAGGATATCCGCCCCGGGCCGCGCCAGCGCCGCTCCCTGGTTGGCCGCAGACGGAAAGTCGCAGTCGAGGTCACTGAAAACCAGCCCGACCCCCATCGGCCGCAGGCTCTCGAGGTAGTCCCGCACGGGGGCGGAGGAACCGTTGTCCACGACGATCAACTCCACGTCGGCCCGGGAATAGGTCCCACAGAGATCGTCCACAAGGGCGTGCAGGGGCTCGAGGCCCTCGCGGTTCACGACGACGACCGCCACGGGCCCTGCCAGGGGGGCAGGCGGATCGACGGCGACCGGTTCGGCCAGCCTCTTGGTCATGACCTCGAGCGCCGGGGCAAGGGTCTCGGTCCGGGTGATGGTATTGTCGGCCCGGTCGTGAAAGTAGTTCGATTGCAGCACCGGCACCGACACCATGGGACACGAACGCGAGATGCGCAGGATCAGCTCCCAATCGACAAGCCTCGTCAGGGTCTCGCAGAACCCCCCGCCGGCCCGCTCCAGCGCCGAACTTCGGTGCATAAAGCAATTCAGGTCGATGTAATTGTGGTTGCGCAGGAGCGACTTGTTGTAGCTGCCGAAACGCACCGCGACCGGCTCCGGCTCTTCTGAGCGGCAGATATACTGTCCGCTGTAGGCGGCCTCGATTTCGGGCGATTGCAGGAAGGCGCCGACCATCGCCCCGAGGTAGTCGGGCAGCCAGGTATTGTCCGAATCGAGATAGGCGATCAACGCGCCCTTTGCGAGGGCGATTCCCCGGTTGCGCGCCGCCGAGACGCCCCGGCGCTCCGGGCACCTCTCGACCCGCACCCTCGGGTCGGCGGCATGGGGCAACGCCGCCGAAACCGTTCCGTCCGTGCTGCCGTCATCGACCACGATCAGCTCGAAACGGCCATAGCTCTGTAGCAATACCGACGCAATGGCCTCGGCGATGACCGTCTCGCGGTTGAAGGCCGGCATGACGACCGAAACGAGGGGCGCCTCACTGTCGGGGCAGCTCAGTGCGCGCTCGGCCAGCTGGGCGCCGATCCGGCCCATGACTGCGAAACTGCAGAGGTCATCCTCCGAGAAGGGGGCCTTGACGAGAGGCTGCAGCAGGCTGTGGCGGAGAAATTCCGAAAAATTCCGATAAGGTTTCCTGTCGAAACCGTCCCTCTCCCTCCCTGCCGGGCCGGTCGCCCGCCCCTCGTCCCTGCCGTGGCGCAGGTAATGAAGCAAGGGGTTCATCCCCGCACTGGCCACATCGGGATACCGCCCCCAATACCCGCAGGTGCTGAAGCCCGGTCCCGGGTCGTAGCCGAGGGCCGCGCCGTTTTCCAGGTAGTGCGAAACGGGATCAACCCCGGCCATGGCCGCATCAGGATAGTGGTTCAGATACCAGTCCTCGCGGAACAGGCCGCTCTCGGCAACCTCTGCCCGATCAACGCTGGACACGCCCCTGCCAGCGGTCGTCGATGCGGACTCCGGGGGTTTCTTTCGGAATGGGTTGAAAAGCAACGGGACGAGAACCTCCGCTTTATTGCCGGGACCGCCAGTGCAAAGGTGACAAAGACCGAGGAACCGGCCAATCCCAACTCTTGTATTTTACTCCAACCGGGTCAGGATATCCCACCCCTGCCGGGCGCCGTCCCTGCAGCCCGGGTCACGGCGGGCAGATAGGCGCGGGTGTTGTCGTGAACGGCTGGGTCAACGCTGACTTCATCGACCGGCCACCAGCGGTAGCGCTCATGCTGGGCTCGAGGCAGTCCGTTCAACGACTCTTTGTCCAGCCTCAGATGGTACCCCAGGACAACGTAATGGGTGCTCGGCCCCCCGTCAGGGGCGGCACTGAACACGCTGTCGGCATAGAGGTGTTCATAGACACCCAGGAAGGACGCCTCGCTGCGCCTGCGGCAAAAGCCCAGCTCGTCCTCGGTCAGCCGCTCAAAGGCGCCGTCCAGGGTCTCGTCCTTCAGCACCCTTCCACCCGGCACGAACCAGCATCCCTGTGCCGGGCGGTTGACCCTTCGCCCCAGCAGAATCTCCCCCCCGGGGTTCTGAACCACCAGGTCGATCGATATCAGAGGGGTGCTGGCCACCACCGTGCGAAAGGTGTCCGGGTCGAGAAACACCGTCACGCCCTGAAATCGTGCCGATGGTCCAGGAACCACTGATAGGCATTTCTCAACCCATCCTCAAGGCCGGTCGACGCTTGCCAACCCAGGACTTTGAGGCGGGAAACATCCATCAACTTGCGCGGGGTTCCGTCCGGTTTCGACGTATCGAAGACCAACCGCCCCGAGTAGCCGACAACGCCCTTGACCGTTTCGGCCAGCTCCCTGATGGTGACGTCCACCCCCGTGCCGAGGTTGACAAAATTGGGCTTCGGGTAGCTGCACAGTTCGGCGTCCAGAACGTCATCGGGCAGGGTCAGCACATGCAGGCATCCGTCAGCCATGTCGTCGACGTAGATGAATTCCCGCATCGGCGTTCCGGTGCCCCAGACCACCACCTCCGGCAGCCCCGCCTCCTTCGCCTCATGGAAACGGCGGATGAGCGCCGGCAGGACGTGGGAATTTTCCGGATGGAAATTGTCCCCGGGGCCGTAGAGGTTGGTCGGCATCATCGCCACGAAGCGCGTGCCGTACTGGCGGTTGTACGACTCGCACATCTTCAGCCCGGCGATCTTGGCGATGGCGTACGGCTCGTTGGTCGGCTCGAGCAGGCCGGTGAGCAGGTGCTCCTCCTTCATCGGCTGGGGGGCGAGCTTGGGATAGATGCACGACGAGCCGAGAAAGAGCAGCCGCTTGACCCCGTTCAGGTAGGCCTGGTGGATGACGTTGTTCTGGATCATCAGGTTCAGGTAAATGAACTCGGCAGGGTAGGTGTTGTTGGCATGGATCCCACCGACCTTGGCCGCGGCGAGAATGACGTACTCCGGCTTCTCCTGCTCGAAAAACCCCTGGACCGCCGCGCTGTCGGTCAGGTCGAGCTCGTCGATCTCGGGGGTGACGAGGTTCGTATAGCCGCCTTTCTCCAAACGACGAACGAGGGCAGAACCGACCAGGCCGTTGGAACCGGCGACAAAAATCTTGGAATTTGTATTCATCATATTAACCGCAAAGGCGCAAAGAGCGCAAAGAAGGATTACAGATTGTGGACGATACGCCTGATGCCATCCCGCATCAGCGGGACATTAAAATTCAGGAGAAGTCCGAGCTTAAGCTCGGACATCTTGAGATAAGTCAACATTTGAGCTTCATGGATAGGCTCAATTTTATGCACTGCTTTAAGTTCTATGATCACTACATCTTCAACCACCAAATCAAGGCGATACCCGCAATCGAGAAGAAAGCCCTTGTAGGTCACCGGAAGCGCCCGTTGGCGATCGACGCTTAGCCCCAGAATTTGAAGTTCCCGGAAAAGGCATTCTTCATATGCTGACTCGAGCAACCCTGGCCCAAGAGCCCTGTGAACCTCAATTGCAGCAATAAGAATTTTGTTGGAAATCTGGTCTTCGAACTTCATTCCGGTCACCGCCCGTTCGCCTCGCTCACTCAAGACGCAAAGTTCGCAAAGAAATCATAGGCAAGGCCTTCTGATTTAAGCCAAAAACATGGATTTTCTGTTTATTCCACTGCGTTCTTTGCGCCTTTGCGGTGGCAATAGATACAGATTTACCGCCCGTTCACTTCGTTCACTCAAGGCGCAAAGTTCGCAAGGAGACCACAGGCAACGTCTTCTGGTTTACACCAAAAACATGACCCTTCCGTTTCTCCCTGCGTTCTTTGCGGCTTTGCGGTGACAATGGATACAAATTCACCGCCCGTTCACTTCGTTCACTCAAGGCGCAAAGTTCGCAAGGAGACCACAGGCAACGTCTTCTGGTTTACACCAAAAACATGACCCTCCCGATTCTCCCTTTGCGTTCTTTGCGGCTTTGCGGTGACAATGGATATAAATTCACCGCCCGTTCGCTTCGTTCACTTAAGGCGCAAAGTTCGCAAGGAAACCATAGACAAGGTCTTCTGGTTTACACCAAAAACGTGGACCTTCCGTTTCACCCTTTGCGTTCTTTGCGACTCTGCGGTGAACTGTCCCTATTCATGGTAATCAAAAGTCTGAAAGCCATGAGTCTTGCACAACTCGTCCCGCTGGGCCGCTTCCAAGTCCGACCGGACCATCTCGCTCACCAGCTCCTCGAAAGTGGTCTTGGGCACCCATCCCAATTTTTCCTTGGCCTTGGTCGGGTCCCCGAGGAGGGTTTCGACCTCGGTGGGGCGGAAATAGCGCGGATCGACACGGACGATCACATCCCCCTTGTGCAGGTGGCCCGTGCCGCCCCCTTCGGTCTTCGTCCCGTGGGCGTCCACGCTCTCGACGATGCCGACTTCATCGACCCCTTCGCCTTCCCAACGCATGGTGATGCCGAGCTCCTTGGCGGCCGAATTGACAAAGTCGCGCACCGAGTACTGCACACCGGTGGCGATGACGAAGTCCTCGGGCTGCTCCTGCTGCAGCATCAGCCACTGCATCTCCACGTAGTCGCGGGCGTGGCCCCAGTCACGCAGCGAGTCCATGTTCCCCAGGTAAAGGCAGTCCTGCAGACCGAGAGCGAGTCGCGCCACCGCGCGGGAGATCTTGCGGGTCACGAAGGTCTCGCCGCGGATCGGCGACTCGTGATTGAACAGGATGCCGTTGCAGGCGTAGATCCCGTAGGCCTCGCGGTAGTTGACCGTGATCCAGTAGCCGTAGATCTTGGCCACCGCGTAGGGGGAGCGGGGGTAGAAAGGCGTCGTCTCCTTCTGCGGCACTTCCTGCACCAGCCCGTAGAGCTCGGAGGTGGAGGCCTGGTAGAACCGGGTCTTCTTCTCGAGCCCGAGGATGCGGATGGCCTCGAGGATGCGCAGGGTGCCGATGCCGTCGGCGTTGGCGGTGTACTCGGGGGTATCGAAGGAGACCGCCACGTGGGACATGGCCGCCAGGTTGTAGATCTCGTCGGGCTGCACCTGCTGAACGATGCGGATTAGGTTGGTGGAGTCGGTCAGGTCGCCGTAATGGAGGATCAGGTTGCGGTTCTCCACGTGCGGATCCTGGTAGAGGTGATCGATCCGGTCGGTGTTGAAGAGCGATGCCCGGCGCTTGATGCCGTGGACGACGTATCCCTTCTTCAGCAGGAACTCGGCGAGGTAGGCACCGTCCTGGCCGGTAATTCCGGTAATCAATGCAACTTTGTTAGACATTGTTCAATCCTCCAGATCGAAAAAAGTTATTAAAGAAAAACTATGTCCCTCAAAAACATACGAATCGCGACGAACGGAACTTGCAAAAAAAAGCTACCCCGGCAACATTGGCGCCAACACTTCCAACTTCGGCACCTATTTTTTTGCACCCTCGTACAATTCCAGATCAATTTCATGCTTTTTTTCTAGTTCCAAAAGTATTTCCTTTGGAATATCTTCGACTTTAAAAAGCCTTCCCGCTCCGGCATGTGTCTTTGATGTATTCTGTACTTCAACATTGCCCATGATAAGGTTATGTTTTTCGGCAAAATACTCCTTGAACCCATCGATAGAATTTTCCATCGAGAACACTTTGAATTTTTCCAGTATTTTTTTCGGAGAATCAAAACAATCCGTTTTTAAGTACTCAAACTGATAGTTCCCCGGTTGATACTTTACGAAATTGCCTAAAGGCGTCTTTTTCATTTCCTCATGATGAGGATGTTCGGCATTGTAATATAAATAGTTATACAGACTAACAATTCTTTCAAAGGGGTGACGCACGGAAGTTATTATGTCGACGACCCCTTTTTCAAAAAGGCTTTCCCCAAATCTGTTTTCCATGAAAGAACCTACGGGGAGGTGGCCCACTACTGCAGAAATCTCTCTAAAACTGGACTCCTCAAGCCCCTTGAACCCTTCGACATCGACATCCGCACCAAAATTTGGCCAAACCTTTATACAACCTTGCTGCCCAAAGGCTTTATAAAAAATTTGTTTCAACGTCGTGCCACCGGCCTTTGGGATATGTGAAAAGAAAGTAATCATATGCTTCTCCTCAATTAATACAATGACGAACTATAAATCTATTACGCTCAGGCTATTTTAAAAACTACTCAACATTCCAATGAGCACAAATTAAAGACTACAGGCTTCGAGATCAACACTCAGAAATCCATTGTTTTCGTTACTGTTATCTTTGATTTTGATAGGAGGGTGAGGCCAACGGTTTGCTTTGAAAAATTCAAGCTTTGCATTCTTGGACTTTGGTGTAGATACAGAAATCTTCACGTAATCCCCGGCCATGGCAAGGTCATATATTGGCAGATACTTGCGCTTTCCGTTCAAGGAAAAACCTATGCGGTACTTTGGATTTTTGTCGACACGAAAAACCAAATTGATCGCTTGCTTTTTTGGATCAATCTCGCGGCACTTAACTCCGCCCAGAGTAACGACATCCTCAAATTGAACTTCATTCTGGATCAGGTTCGAACCTTCAAGGAACTCCTTTGCCGAATCCTGATCGATGATGTCATAAGCAATGCCTTTCGAGGGTGAAAAGGCAATGGATTCGTTGACGAATTCGACTGGCATGCCGTCTTTCAAATAGTCGTAATAGGACTTCAGGCCGCTCCCGCTAGCCATCTCAACCACTTCACCACCCGGAGAACTCACATCGTAGAGCCTCCACATAATTCTCGGCCCACTGGCCAATTTCGAACTGGTGGTGCTCAGCAACAACTTCACCCTCTCCAAGCCGGCCTTCTTGTCTTTCGCGAAGACAAAAAGCGGTTTATCGGGATCGATGCCTCGCATCCTTTTGCTCCAACTGAATTTGGAGAAAAGATCCGCGGGAAATTGATCCTTCCCAATCATCCCCCGTAGGTCCTCGCGGTTAAATATCCAGATAAAAATACCCGAATTGGAGACCGTCAATCCCTGATTGAAGGCGGAGAACCCTCCCAACGTCACGATCTGGGAGTTGGGCGGAAAGGAATACTGGCCGAGATTGGACCTGAGAAGATGGATGTCCTTTTCGTACTTGGTGTATGCGTGGCTCGTTTTGACGTATCTATACCCCCCCGTGAAACAGATCAACAAGACGGCTAGAACCCAATAGACAGGCTTGTGCTTAAGGAAAAAGGTGAAGGGGTATAAAATGGCTCCGGCGACAAAAAGGGTGCCGGTCAGCATCAGAAGGGAAACACCAAAATTGGCGACATAGGAATAGGTGTCAATCCTGAAATCGGGAGACACCGTCAGATAAACAGCAATGTTTGACACGACCCACAAAGCAGGCCAAAGAGCGACAAGAACGCCATAATACAGGTTGTTTACGTTTTTGAAATGATCCGGCTTTTCGACAAACCTCCTGTGAAAAAACAAAAGGACCAGCACGCCGACCAGCATCAGAGATGGCACAACGATTTCAACATATGGAAATGTTTTAGGCAGAGGAGTACAGACCTCGAAAAACCGATGCAGCCTTTTGACAAAAACCGCCTTTTCAAAAGCGACCGGTGCCTTCGAGCCAAGGTGGGCCTGTTTATAAACTTGCCATGCCCCGAAGGAGACGAAAAAACCGAGGCATACAGATAGATAATACTTATTTGCCCTCACAAAGAAGAGGCAAAACAGGAGAACATTTGGAATGAGGAAAATTCCTGCTGACGAAAAGTTAAGGCCAGCCACAAACAGCAATAAGGACAAAAGAGACAAGAAGACAAATTTCACCTTCTCAGCGAAAATGGCATATCTCAACAATATCAGACAGGACAGGGTCGGGATCAAGCTCCAAACGGCATAAGTATTGTTGAGCCCAATCGGTATACCTATAAGACTCGGAAGAATGTTTGGCACAACGGCAGAGGCAAAAGAGACTGATTTTCGAATGCCAAATATTTTGTTGTAAATGATATAGAATAGAACAGATGAGAGAGCTAAAATGCAGACATATATTATTCTCGCGAATGGCACCCCGAGATAAAACAAAGAAAACGAATAGAAATAATCCTTCAGAGGGACCAGAAATGCGGTCTTTGCTCTCCAATCCTGGTAAATCGAGTCGGTCGCCGCACGGTAAATCCATGTCTGGTCATCATGCCAAAGCAGGTCCACAAAGGGAATGTGCGCGTTAAAAACAACAACCGAGAAAAACACGGAGAAAAGCAAGAGCGTTTCGCTCTTGCTTGAATTTTCCTTAATTTTTCCAGACGAACACATCGTTTATTCCTTCAGCCTCTTGATTGTAACCGAATTTCTATATTTTGCTAAAAACGACCTTTGTTTGAAAAAAATCGCCCATTGTGGGGTATTGAGCCACACAGATCGAATTACCGCGGCAGACAGAGGCCACATCCCCGTCTAGGGTCTTTGCCCCCAAAGGGGAAAAGCCCGAACCGGAACCTAATCGATGACCTCAAATTCGGCTACGATCTCCCCAACAATTCGCCGGCGCTCCCTTGCCAAATTCATCGAATTCGAAAACACCCCATGGAGCATAAACTGCGCCTCCAGATACCGATCCAGGAACTCCTTGTCGGGACGGAACCCCTTTAGCCTTTCGATAGCCGCATCGGGGTTCAGGCCATAGAGGTTGACAAACGACCCCGGCGGAACGAGGCGCATAACGCCGTGATCTGCGCTGGCAAAATAGAGAGGTACGCCTTGAACGGCAAAAGCGTCGAAAATCTTCTCCGACACGTAATTCCACTGATGAGTGTTCTCAAGCCCCGAAGCGAAAAAGACTCCCCGATCCAAGGCCGCCAGCTTATCCAGATGCCAATCGGGCAACTGCTGGCGACGGACCGTTTCGCCCCACCCCTGTCCGACCCGGGCGACCCCTGCACCCGCCATCCCTTTCGCCACAAGCGTTCGGTAGCGGCTCAGTCCCCAGACATCGAGGGAAGAGAAATGGACGTCATACTGGGGGTTGTCGCGGTTCTCCGCGTAAAAGGCCGCCCTCAGGGAAGCCTTCCCCCACAGGGCAGTCAAGTCCGACCCTTTCAAATTTCGATTTCTGGAAAAAAGGTAGGAATACCTCGCGAAATAATCATCGGATGTTGTCACGAAGTACGGTATTGATTCGTAATCATATATCGAGGTCGTAAAATGATTGAGCACTACGACGGGATGCTCACGATCACCGAGCAATACTTTTGATTTTTTCGACAGGAACTCTCCGCCCCACACCGTATCCCACAACGGCTCTTCAGACAAAATAACCAATCGCATATCGGGGCGCTTTGAAAGAAGATCGTTGACCTCTTCCATATTTTCGAGCATATCGAGCTTAAAGCTGAAGACGAGAAAATCGGCGTCTTCCGGTTTTGGCGTATATTCGAAATATCTTTGGGCTATTTTTTTATACTCAGGATAGGAGAGCGGCGTGCGATGGGCGCGCTTCCCCATAATATGGATTTTTTTCATGCTTTCCCTCGAAATCATTTCAATTCAACGTCTCTGACCTGAAGCACTCTCTCCAAGTTTTCGACATGTTTGATGTCGCAAGAAGCGAGGGCATGCCTGTAGGCCCTTCGCAGCTCCTTGCTTTGATTGTATTGTTGCACGAATTCACTGCTATTGATCATCAGGCGCGTGCAGCATCCCAGGACAAAAGTCCTCAGCAGCGGTGCATCACCCGCACCCTTATCAAGGACCGCTTGCGCCATGCGAATAAGGTAGTCGTGTGAGGGGGATTGCCGTGACACAGTACGGTCGGCGGCGTCTCCCGACAGAGATATGAACAGTTTCTGGATGTCATAAACAAAGTGGTCCGGGCCATACAACATCCAAAGCTGCCGCAGGGCTTTTCGCTTCCTCTCGAGGAGAGCCTCGTCGCGAGAAAGGGCCTCAAGCCGGTCGGGAAGGGCCAGAATATCCTCCAGCTTCTCCGCGCAAGACACCGTGGCCTCCTCCCACAGAGCCTGGTCCCCCGGAGGGAGGTAGGTGTCTGCGAGGACGACGGGAATCACCCCGGAACCGAAAGACTCCCAAAGCCTGATGGAGTTGGGCCCCGAGCCTGAAGGGCAGAGCGAAAACAGGCTGAGGGCCATCGCATTTTTGAACTGCTGCGAAGCGTCATTGTCGATCAGGTCTTTATCGTCAGCACCCGACCTTTTGAAAATCTGGTGCTGATAGACAACGCCCTCATAATGCCATTTCTCTCTTCCAACGACCAGCCCTCTTTCATCCTGACCAAGGTGTTCAAGTATCAGTTCTCTGGAATTGGTCAGATACCAATCGTTCGCCTTCGCGCCGATGAAGGAGAAAAGGTACTTTTTCTGACTCGGATCGATTTGCGAACCACTGTCGAGAGCCTGCACCGGGAAAAGTGGAAAGGGATGAATCCTGACGTCACTATTCTTGCTTAGAGACTCCTGTCCCTTTACAGCATGGGTCCAAAATATATCCGTGACGCCCAAGTCGATAAAGAGGTCCTGAAAGTCGAGCATCAAAATGTGCTGGCACACGGTCACCACTCTTTTAAACTTCTTCAACTCCGAGCGAAATCCGTAAAGAGTGTCCTTCAAAACTTCCGCGTCGGCGGTCCCATTCGCCAACCGGTCTATCAGGGTCGCCCAGGGAAAGCCGAAATAGACGACGCCGGGCACTTCCGGCAGCAATTCAACCGCCTTGGTGTAGGCCTGCTTCTCCGTTATCGCCGGAAACTGCCAATCGGCATCGTAACCGACAACGGCCGCTTCTGAGTCTTGCGCAGAAGGCGGCCCACTGGAAGCAACTGCCTTATCCGGGGTCTTGGCGCTCTCCTTGGCCGGGGTCTTTGCACTCTGTTTTTCCTCGACGGGCTCGGAGGACTCCTCGTCTTCACCGAACACCCTTTTCACCCAGTACTTCACCTCATAATCGATGGGCCATTGGGCGATGGAGACGGCCTTTGACGCCCAGTGGGTTTGAAGTACCAGCTGCTCCCCCCGGCCGGCATGGCTTAACACCCTCAGGGCCTCCACCCGCTCCTTCACGCTGACAGTCGAATTGATTTCTTCATCGTATTGGTCGCGGCAGGACTGGGAGATTTGTCCCTCCCTTTTAAAGAACTCCCCGAGGGGGAACTGGGTCTGGTAGATGCGGTAGCTTTGCGCAAACGAGCGCCACAGGTTCCAGTCCCCGGCGTACTTGTAGCGACTGAAATCCTCGTAACTGTCGATGGCTTCCCACAAGCTGTTGCGGAAAAAGGTCCCTTCCTGCTGAACAAAGTTCCAGTGTTTTCCGTCACACAGCCCATTCTTTATGGCATCTTGGCAGAAAGGGCGGGGCCCCGTATAAACCCTGACATTGTCGTTGGAGATTGCAGAGGCACCCGTCACCCAGCGCACCTCCTCTGGGTTCAGGTGAGCATCAATGGCCCTGAGAAAGGCAAAAGACCCCGGCAGGAGAAGATCGTCCGAATTGATCCAGGCCATCCAATCATGAGGCCCCATGCGAAACGTCTTGAATCCTCTCACTATTGCGTCGTACATCCCCGAATCGGGCTCTGTCGCATAGGAGAAGAACACCCCCTTGCTCGCCAAGGGGAAAAGGCCGTTATTGACCCTTTCTTCCCAGGCCTTAAGCAAATCGACCGTTCCGTCCGTAGATCCCCCGTCCTGCACATGGTAGTGGACGGTAAAATCACCGGCCTGAAACAGGACACTGGTGATGGTCGCGTCGATAGTCTCGCTGGAATTAAATGACGGTGTAGTTATGAATATTTTTGACATATCGCCTCGCCAATAACAGTTCAGAGCAAAAGGAAGATGCCCTGTCGATGAAATCTCACCAAACACTAAGGGGGGGCAGGCAAACGAGGCAACTTTTCCGCGAACGAACAGGCCTCGTTGCCCAGGCGCCTAGCAGTCCCGTCCCCTCCGGCAATCACCCGGGCCCGAGACCAGGCCTGCATACCAGCACCGAACCGGCTACGCATCGCGACCGCCGGATTCATATCCCAAACGGGACAGCAACTCGACCGAAACCGAAGAGCTGTTCACCTCGGCGAGGAAATCCTCATTGACCTCCCTCCTGGGGCGGGCCTCAATCGTCATCCCCGTCCTGCCGCTGTCCCCTGAAAACCTGAAGACGTCGAAAGTATCCAGGAAGGATTCGGAATAACTCAACTCGAGGCTCTGGCACAGTTCGGCCACGATGGCCGAGGTATCGTTCACGAAATCTTCATATCGAAAGACGGGTACCTCTTCATGCGCATCGAGGAAAGCGTGATAGCGCCGACAATACTCCTCGAATTTTCTGGGGCAATTGGGCCATCCATGACTCTCCAGCGACAAAAAGCTGTCGATCGGATGCCGAACGGTCACAACGGAGAGCACAGGGAAACGGCTTTTGACCATAGAGAGGAGACTTGGCCTCTGGGCGATTTCATCTCCCGCGAGAAAGTGGCTGTGGGAATGGTCCCGCAGGAGGAGCCTCCGTCCTGCCCTTCCGTACTAATCGCGCAACAGGTCCAGATTCTTCAGAAAGAGCTTCACCAGAAGCCCCTCGGGCACCTTTCGATCCCCCTGCCTCAGCAGAGAAACAATATCGGTCGGTGTAAAGGGCGGCTTGTCCGGATTGAACGTCCCCCCCTTGGGCGTCATGGTGCTCAGCGGGTCGATTTCGTTGAGCACCAGAACATTCGGCATCGCGGCCAGGCACTTCGTGATCAGGGTCCCACCCGTGCAGGAAAGGTGGTGGATCGTCCGAATGGGCCCGGCATCCCAAGGCACGCGCTGCCGGCAGAGTCCAATGCACTCTTCAAACAAGCTTGGCCGAACGGTTTCTACCGATGCGGCCTGTCCGCTGCCGGCCCCATTCGCATCGAGCAATCGATATGCGCCGTCGAGAGTATCGGCAAGGTGCTTTAACTCAAGCAGCAGGTTTGGATTCATCTCACCCATCAACTCATTCTCTTCTCTGCCCGCGCCACGCCGGCTCGGAGCGCGACCCTTCCGGGGGTCATTCCTCCCGGTCGGCGTGCTGATCCTGCCGCTCCAACATCTGACTGAAATACTGGGCCGCCGCACGCAATCGTTCTTCGAGTTCGCCCAGAAGATGGTGTTGGCGCTCTTGAGTGGCGATCGCATCTCTGTACCGCTGCTGAAGCTCCTCGAGATCCGACTCGCGCAACAATTGGAGCTTGGTAGCAAGATTTGCAGCCTGGCGCGCCTGCTGGAGCTCCGCCTTGAGCTGCTCTATCCATGCCAGACTGTCGACCGCAAGCTTGTCCTTGTGGACCTGCGCCCCCTCAAGGGACTCGACCTTCTTTTGAAGCTCTTGTGCCAACCGGACCTGTTCTTCCTTTGTGGCATTGGCTTTTTCAAGGAGCACTTGGCGTTCCGCCGCCAGCTTTACCTGCTCGTCCAGGTCCTTGATCAACTTCTCCAACTGCAATTGCACTTCGCTGGGGCGTTTGGCCAGTTTTTCCCTGGCCTTGGTCAGCTCCTCGACCTTTTGCTGCCGCTCGCCCGCCAGTTTGGCCTGCTCATCCCGGGCCTTGGTAAGGAAGGCCACTTCCTCCCGGCATTGAACGACCACCGCCTCCTGGCTCCTCAACGAACCCTCAAGCCCGGCGACCGCCTTGGCGTGCTCTGCGGCCTTTTCGGTGGACCGCTTCTGGAGTTCAGCAACCCGGGTTCGGCTTGAATCCTGCCAGTGCCGCACATAAAGTGCTTGTCCGACCGACGATCGGAGTTCATCTTCCTTCGTTGCGACGCAAAGGTAGCCGGAAGAGGAAAGAAAGCCGTCGACCTCGCCCTTGGTCGCTCCATGCTCCGGCAGGTTTTCCCCGTCGAAAAGGACCCTGGCCACGATGACATCCCACTCGCCAAGATGCTCGCCTGCACCCTGCACAATGGGCAAGGCCGGGATGCAGTCGATAGTTGCCCAGTTGAGCAGGTGGGGAGAGTAATTCAGGCTTGAGAGAAGAGACTCAATGGTCGTTGTCTTGAGGCGGCGCTTTTCACCGAGCTTTACACCTGCCACACGGGCAAAGCTTTCGGAAGGCAGAAGGCTGCACCCGTTGGGTTCAGAGCCGATGTAAAAATCGGCTTCCCCTTCCGAATCACTCAAAAACGCCTTGTGTTCAACCCAGCCCTCACGGCCTTGGACCATTGCGTCCAACGTCTCATCCTGGCCCCCATCCGCCCCGACAAAAAGGACATTGGGGACCCCCCAGTCATCGTACTGGTTTTTCGCCGACCCGGCCCCGGCTCCGGCCCCGACATGCAGCATACCCGTAACAGGCAGCAGACACCTCAGATGCTCGAGCCAGCTGTCAAAGGAAATTTCTATATGCATTCAATCGACCCATTTGGGGTTTGTTAAGAGAATGTTGTCGACTTGGCGGCCAACCCCTGGCATTTCAGGACGTGCTCCTCCAACTCTTTCTGAACCTGGTGGAGTTGAAGCAGCAGCATCTCGTTCTCCTTCCTCAACTCCCGACATGTTCCTTCCATCTCCGCCGATCTGGTCTGGTTTTCGGCCAAAGTGGAAGAAGGGGAGGTCTGTCCCCTGTTGACAGTCGCCCCTTTGCTGGGTTCCCTTGCCACCTCGTCGAAGGGGCTCCGGTCTTCCCAGGGCCTCTGACTCTGAAGCGTAGGGCGACCTTCTCTCCTTCCCCATTTAACGTAGTGATGAAGCGGATTCAGGCCCGCATTTTTCACATCGGGGTGGGCCTGCAAATAGCCGGTGGTCGAAAACATGGGGCTCGGATCCCTGCCGATGAACGCTCCTATTCTCAGGTAGTGTTCCACCGGATCCATGGACAACAATGCAACGTCCGGATATTGCTCCAAGTACCAGTCCTCGTCAAACAGCCGGGATTTCTTGATGAGGGAAATGGCTTCGGTGTTCTGGTTCATGACTTTTATCAGCTCCTTAACTTGGACCGAGAAGCGAAGCGGCCTTCTTCTTTCCCAAACTGGATGTAATGCGCAAGCGGGTTGATTCCGGATTCGGATACGTCGGGGTATTGTTCCAAATAACCCTCCGTATCAAAGTCCGGCCCGGGGTCTCTCCCTTCAGAAGCACCGAAACAAATATAATGTTTTATCGGGTCCAACCCTTTTTCAGCGACATCCGGATAGTGCTCCAGGTACCAAGGTTTGTCGAACAGGTCGGATTCTTCGATAATAGCCATTTGCTTTTTTATGCTCTTTGCCCTTTTATAAGCCCGAAGGGGAAAGGTGATATTGCTCTCCTGGGACTCTTTCGACTCGCCTGTTTCTTCCTTTTGCTCCTCGGGGATCTGGCCATCGAAAACCGGTTCAACGGCGCCGGACTCCAGCAGTTTGGTCAGGGCGGCAAGTTCCTTGAAGCGATCCTCCAGCTTTTTTACAAGAACATTTTTTTCGTTCCTGAGCTTGTTGTTTTCGGCTTCCATTTGGGACAGGGACGCCTCGCTCTGTTTCTGAAGATCCCCGGCATGGTTCCTGGCATCAGCCAATTTCCCCTCTGTGACCGTGAGTGTTTTGACTCTCATCTTCAGTTCACTATCCAGCTTGCCTGCAAACTGTTGCTGAACAGCCAGCTTTTTTCTCGTCTCCTGCAGACTGGACTCTCGTTGTTCCAATCGGTTCTTCAAAGATGCAAGTTCTTTACGGAGGCCCTCATTACTGCCGCTCAGGACCTGCTTTTCAGCCAATCCCGCCTCGAGGCGCCGAACCTGCTCCTTCATTTCCCGCTGAAGCTCTTCCTGAGCATGCTTCAGGGCAGAAAGCTCCCGCTCCCGGGCGACTGACTGCTGATGTAAGGCCATATACTTTTTTTGTATTTCCTTCTCGGAGGCATTGGCCGACGCGATTTCCTCTTCGCGCGCCTGAATCTCCGCCAGCGCCGCATCGAGACGTTGCCCCTGCTCTTTCAGGGCCTCCCGGCTTTCATCCCTTTTGGCAACCTCCCCCGCATGCGTTTTCTTCAAAACAGCGAACTCCCGCTGGCGAGCAATCAACTGCTGGTGCAGGGCCATGCATTTTTGCTGGAGATCCTTCGATGCGGCGTTGGCCGCATCGATTTCCTCGTCGCGCGCCGCCAGGTCTTGAGTCAGCTGCGCTACCTTATCGGCGAGGGCTTGCTCGTTGGCTTGGGCACTGCAAAGCGCATCCGCCTGGGAGGCTTGGTTGGCCTTAACCCGCTCGACTTCGGCCACGGCCTCTTCCTGTTGGGCGTCACGCCGGGCAATCTCTGATTTCAGCCCTTTCAATTCGTCTGTGAGCTCAGCAATCTGGCGGTCCTTCTCCTTTATGAGTCCGTCAGTTTCCCTTCGTTCCGTGACCCGCCCGGAGAACCCACTCGGTTGACGGCCGTTATCGGCCCCGGCGCTGGCCATGGTTTCGATGTGCTTCTGCTGCCGGGTTACCTCCCCTTTGAGCTCCGTGCGGATCTCCTGCAGCAGATTGACCCGCTCGGCCAGCCGCCCCCGCTCGATTTCGTGCTGGGCCAACTGTTTATGCATTTGGGCGCTCGTATCAGCCAGCTCCCTGGAGCGGGCGCCGAGATCGGTCCTCGTCTCATCGAGGGTCTGCCTGATTTCGTCCAGCTCCTTTTGCCGCTTATCCACCTCCGCCCTGAGCAGGCGGGCATGCTCCTGCTGCTGACCGACCCGGAAGGTGTCTGCGCAGGCCCGCCCCAGCCTGGAGAAGACGTCGTTTACGGCTCGCAGGGCGGACTGACTTTCAGTCGCCCGAAAGAGCCCCTGAACCAGGCCGGACTGGTCGGAGCCAATACTGAGGATCCCCAGGCCGCGACCATGGACGAACTCGAAAGCGGGGTACTTCTTTTTCAGTTCCTTGAAAAACAGAGACACGCCGGACGAGCCCTCGCCCACATGGGTGTCATGCAAGAGCACCACGGCCCGATCAGAAAGTTTCGGCAACCAGCTTTCGAAGTCGTGGCGGACGGCTTCGAGACTCTGAGACCCGCCAATGTGCAACAGGTCGATCGAGCCATCGGAAAAGTGGGGCAACGCCCCGTCGAACGTGCTGCGTACAAGACGGGAAAAGCCGGAGTATTGCACATCGTTGTACGCCTGCACCTGGCGGAAAACGCTTTCGTCGTCGCCACCGGTCTGTTCTTCACCCTTCCAGGGGTCAATGGCGAAACAGCGGGTGTCAAGCCCGAGTTTTTCCACGGCCTGGCAGAATGCGAAGTAAGAGACGCCCGAGCAAGTGCCCAATTCAACAAACACCCCTGGTTTGTGGGCTTCAACAAGCCAGAAGGCTATCGGGATTTGCTCCAGCCATGCGGAATCTTGAAGGTAAGCCGGCCGCCAGAACATGGAGCGCTGGGCAAGCGGTTGAATGGCATGAATGGCATGGCGGGAATTCGGCAACTCAAGAGTCCTGTCTCTGGCATCCGTACTGTTTACCTGGCTCACAACATCCCCCTGTCATGAAAATACACATTGAAAGCATCCTAATCGTTATACGTATATCGGTCTTTGGACTTTCAACACAACACAGCCACGAAAAACTAAACTACGCAGATCTGTCTACTTACCATTTTTTGCATTTAAGCCCTCTATGAACTCACCATACTGGTCGGAGACCGTTTTGACATCGCCCTCACTTTTCACGACTCCATCTTCCAGCCACAGCGCCCGGTCACACAATCTGTTGACCTCTGCAGCACTATGAGAAACGAAAACAACCGTCTGCTCGCTTTCAATTTTCTTAAGCATTACTTTTTCAGCCTTCTTTTTGAAATGCGCATCCCCAACACTGAGCACCTCATCGAGCAGCAACACATCCACTTCGGTCTCTATCGCCGTGGCGAAACTCAGCCTGGCGCGCATGCCCGCCGAATAGGTCTTGACCGGTTGATCGAAGAACTCCCTAAGTTCGGAGAATTTGTGGATGCCCGGCAACGCGGCAAGGGCTTGCTTTCGGCTCGATCCCTGGAGCATGGCGCTTAACAGAGCATTATCACGACCCGTGAGATCCGGCCGAAAACCGAGCCCAAGAATCAACAGGGCGCGCCTGACTTGTTTATCGCAGACGATAGTCCCTGATGTCGGCTTGATGATGCCTGCCAGGAGGCGCAGCAGAGTGCTCTTGCCACAGCCGTTGCGCCCCAGAATTCCGAGGGTTTCCCCCCGCTTGAGTTCAAAGGAAACGCCTTTCAGGGCCGTGTGTTCGAATCTTTTGAACAAGCCCGAACGACTCCTGTAGCGAAGCGCCAGATCATGTGCTTCAAGAATGTTCTTCGACAGAGTGCTCAAGAGTTCACAACCCGCGCTGCTATGATTCTGCTCATCTTGTGTAAAACGATATGCATAATGAGCAAAGCGACCGCAATCACACCAGCGAGAACCGCCATGTGCTCCAGGTCATACACGGTCCGGCCCATCAATACCTGTCGGTATGCATCGATCAGGAAAGCGAGTGGATTGCAGGCAAACAACAGGTCGCGGGTCGCAGGATCGGCAATGTCATTCACGTCCCAGAAAAGGCCTGATGAGAACATCAGAAACAGCATCCCCATATTGATGACCATTCTAAAGTCACCATAAAAACTAACGCATAAAGCTCCCAGCAGGGAACATGCCAGGATCAGGGCATACTGAACGATGACGACAGGAGCCAACCAGAGCCAATTGAGTTCCGGACGGAACCCATAGAACGTGACCACGCCAAACAGAACAAGAAACACCACCCACTGCTTATACATTGCTTCTTGAACAGAGGCGTAGGGGAACAGGGCTTTGGGCATCTCAACCTGGTTGATCAACCCTTTATTCTGAACAATGCTATTGGAAGCGGAGACCACACCCTTCTGGAACCACAGGTATGGGATTTTCCCGCAGATCAGGAACAGCAGAAAATCGTCCCGCCCCCTACCGAGCAAAACCTCAAAGACAAGGTAATAGATAAGAACAAAGAGCAATGGTTCGATAACCCACCAAAGGTAACTCAGAACAAACTTTGAGGCCTCGGCCTTCAATGCCATCCTGGCTTGCGTGTTGACTAGTGAGAAAAAGTGAAACAGGTTCATGATGACAAACTTTGCTCTGTTTATTAAGCAGTTATGGCAACCCCTAAAAGGAATAAAACCATGTAAAATCAACCCTCATTTTAAACCACCCTTCCTCCAAACCGCAAGGCTCTTTTCCCCATGCCATCCCGCGGTTTCGCGGCAGAGAAATAATCATCGTCGAACCGGTTTTCGGAAACATTCGCGAAACCCTAGCCCAGACGTTTCTCTTTGCGGAACCGGGAGAAGGTCAACGGCCAGTGAAAACTGATGACGATGCTGCACAACATCTTCAAGACCCAACGATACGGATTGCGGCACAAGATGAGGAAAAGACCAAAGAACGCCGCAGGATAGGCCCTGCCGGTATAAATCAGCGAAATAGCAATAATAAGGTGTTCAGGGTTGAACGGGTGGGTTTGGACTGGGGGGGGGCAAAAGGGATGAGGTTGAATCTGGAAAGATAGTTTTTCTACATCCTCGTTAGGTTTTAAACCAGCCCCTTCCGCAGAATTTGTGAGTAGGGGCGAAAAAACCAGAGCATTGCCCTTCATGACTGGCCAAGAGGGTTTCCCGCCCCTAAGAAACCTCCTGACTCGCCGAGAACAAAGCCGCGTCGGAGAGGCGGCCCTTTCCTTGCCCTAAGAACCCAAACACATGGCCCACCACCCGGTCCTGCTCTTCCCGGGTCAGGTCGAAATAGCAGGGGAGCCGCAGAATGCGCGAGCTCAAATCTTCAGTCAAGGGCAGGTCGCCTTCCTCGTACCCCATCTCCCGACCCATGGGGGAAGTGTGCAGAGGAACATAATGAAAGACAGCGCCAACGCCCTGGTTCTTCAGATATGCGAGCAGTTCGTCCCGCTGCCGTGCCGTCGACAGGAGGAGGTAAAACATGTGGGCGTTGTGGCAGACGTCCCCGGAGCAGAAAGGCAGCCGCGCAAGGCCCTGCTCCTGCAGGGGGCCGAACTTTTGGGAATAATATCCGACAATGGACAACCGTTTGCTGGTGATGGCTTCGGCCTCTTCCAGCTGGGCATAGAGAAATGCGGCGATCATCTCCGACGGCAGGTAGGAAGAGCCCACATCGACCCAGGTGTATTTGTCTACCTCGCCCCGGAAGAACTGACTTCGGTTGGTCCCCTTCTCACGGATTATTTCGGCCCGTTCGAGGAAACGGTCATCATTGATGACCAAAGCTCCGCCCTCTCCACTGATGAAATTCTTTGTTTCATGAAAACTGTAGGTACCCAGATGACCTATTGTCCCAAGGTAACGGCCCTTGTAGGTGGCATTGACCCCCTGGGCTGCATCCTCGATGACCAGCAGATTGTGCCTTTCGGCGATCTCCATGATGGTGTCCATCTCACACCCGACACCCGCATAGTGGACGGGCACAATTGCCTTGGTGCGATCGGTGATGGCCGCTTCGATGAGAGTTTCGTCGATATTCAAAGTGTCTTTGCGGATGTCAACAAACTTGATGCTTGCACCTCGCAAAACAAAAGCGTTGGCCGTGGAGACAAAGGTGTAAGAGGGCATAATAACCTCGTCCCCGGGGCCAATATCGGCGAGGATTGCGCACATCTCAAGTGCGGCGGTACAAGAGGTCGACAGAAGGACCTTGCGCGCGCCAAACCTTTCCTCCATCCATCGATGGCAAAGTTTTGTAAACCGGCCGTCTCCTGCCAGATTGCCCTCTAGGACCGCCTGGGAGATGTAGAAGAGTTCCTTGCCCACAACAAACGGTTTATTAAAAGGGATCGCCATATATCTAACCCAACCCTTGAGATGTCATGAAAAATGCGAAAACTATAAAAACCAAATGATCACAAATTGAAAACAAGAACCCCAATAAGGATTAAAACAGAGCCAAATTGCATCTTTCTTGAAAAGGGGTCACCAAGAAAGACAAAACCGGACAGCGGAACAAGAAAAAAGGTGACAGAATTCCATGCGGTAACTGTCTTAAGTGGCAATTTTTGCATGGCAAAAACGACAAGAACAATGACAACTAGAAATATCAAGTAGCCAAAAAATGTGTGCCAGTTAAAAAAAACATCGACCGCCTTTTGCTTTTTTTTTGAGCCAAGCCTCAATAGCATTTGAGATACTATCGTAAAAGCAACTGCCAACCCTAAGCTGATTTCGTGGCCAAACTCAAGTAACATCTATTTATGCTACCGTTCTTTTCTTCACCGACATAACCAGAATGCCGCAAACGATAAAGAAAGCCCCACCCAAATTCTGCAATGATATTGTTTCCCCAAAAAGGAGCCATGCGGCCAACAGGTTAAAAACAATCACCAAGCTCATGAAAGGGTATGCAAGAGTAATGGGCATCCGCCTCAGAACCAGAGACCACATGACGGCCTGCAATGCCAGCATGACGATTTCCGAAAAAAGCCAGGGGTTGAAAAGAATCCCCCAAAGGCCCTCGCCAAGACTGGTCAAGGCCGCCTGCTTCGCGCATATCGATGCAAGGGATCTGAAAATTAGAGACAAAAAAAGGAGATGCATATTCGATAGCCGTCAGGGCTAAACATTGATTGTCAAAAGTAAAACGGTCTCTTTTTGGGTCACCCGGACCAATTCCTCTATCGCTCCGACCCGCTCCAGAACCTTCTTCGCTTGCTTAAGGGTCGGCGGTGAAACAAACTTGTCGTTAACCACCACAATGCTGCGGCCCTCCTTCCGGGCATTCTCAGCCGCATCGACAATCTCGCGACTGTCGGCGATCTCCCTGTCCGTCTGCGTATAAATCTCGTTGGCAACGTCAATCTGCCGGGGAGTCATGACCAGCATCCCCGCCATACCAATATCCCGCGCCCTCGAAGCAAAGGTCTCCAGCCCGGCCAAATCGTGAACACGCACGTACGGAGTATCGATCGGCTCCACCCCAGCGGCCCGGGATGCCATGGCCACCATGCTGCGCGGGGTGTGCAGGGGCATGTCCAATTCGGCATAGCGGGCCTGCATATCCGCCATGTAATCTTCGCATCCAAACAGCAGACCCACCACACGATCGGACGCAGTAGCTATCTCGTATGCATTGAGGACCGCAAGGGGCGTCTCAATGAGGACGATCAGAGAAAAGTGGCCTTTCGGCAGTTCGAGATTGCTCTCAATCAAACTGAGCTGGGCGTCAAATTTCTTTATGTCGTCCGCCGTGTGAGCCATCGGGTAAACGAAACCATGCAGCTCCTCACAGGCCACACCGTCAAGGTCGCGCAACGTAAGCCCCGAACTGATTGGATTGATCCGCACGAAAACGGTCCTGTTTTCAAAAAGCCCCTCCCCCAAAAAGCCGCGAATACTCTGACGCGCAGCCTCTTTCTGGTCGTGGGGCACGGCGTCCTCCAGGTCCAGAACGACACAGTCGGCGCCGGAGGAGGCAGCCTTGTGAACCATCTTTTCGACATGCCCGGGAAGAAAAAGCAACGTGCGCAGCACCCAGTCCCCATCATATGGTTTGGCCATAACGAACTCCTATATAAAAGTACGGGTTCTCATTTGCTTAAAGGCAGCAAAATCCGGCGCCGAAAGGTCAGAATCTTTTCTTCTCTCTGGTTAAAGGCACGGGTCTCAACATAAAGGACCCCACGATCGGATTTGGTTTTAGAGGGGATGACATCAAGGACCTCCGTTTCCGCCCGGATGGTATCGCCGATAAAAACGGGGCCGTTGTGAACCACCTTTTCGTACTCGAGATTTGCTATCGCAGCGCCCGAGATCTCCGGGACGGTCATCCCAACGACCGTGCTGAGCACGTAAGTTCCAACCACGAGCAACTTCCCGTGCTGGGTCCCCCCAGCATAGACCGCGTCACTGTGGACTGGATGATGGTTTAGTGTCAGCAGGCAAAACAGATTGTTGTCGCTCTCAGTGACCGTCTTATGCGGCCAATGGTCGAGAGTCTCACCAACGGTGAACTGATCAAGGGTGCGTCGATAGGGAAGGCGGCTCATCTTTATTACTCCTGATTGACTATCTTTCGAAGACCTACTTAACCGAACCAATGACCTTGGCTGGGTTTCCGGCAACTATCGCGTAATCTTCGACAGGCTTGGTAACCACTGCCCCCATTCCCACGATAGCGAATTTCCCAATGCGCAGATCCTCCCTGATACACGAGTTAAGCCCTATATGGGCGCCCGTGTCGATATCTATCCTGCCACCGATAACAGAATGTGCCGCAACCGTGGCATAATCGCCGACCGTTGAATCATGCCCCACAAAACCATTGGTATAGACGTGAACAAAATTCCCAATTTTGGGACCGAAGGAGGTGCTCGCATTGGCACAGATCATCGTCCCGAACCCGATTTCCGTGGAGGGATCAATGTGCGCCCTGGGGTGTACTACCGTGGCATTTGCCTCAAGGGGGATGTTTAAAGATTTGAACTTATCAACTCTCTGTTCTTTGTTTTTTGCATTAAAGTGAAGGGTGTAGTGTATATGGTAACCTTTGTTGACGTAGTCCAGAATAGCGTCTGTAGGCCCAATCACCTTGTACTTCCCCAGGCAATTGCCCGGATCAACGATATCGTTCAAAAACCCTTCAATGATCCATTCATTTGTGAGACTGTTTACTTCCTGAAAAACAGACATGGCAATTTCACCACTGCCATGTCCCCCAACAACAATCAGCCTCTTTTTCACTTCAAAACCTCTTTGACCGTAAATTGCTTGTGCCCAGAAACTTCTTTTAAAATTCTGGACAAATATTCACCAAACACAAATAAAATCACAAGAATGATAGAATTAAAAAGGGACATCAAGACGATTAGGCTTGTCCATCCAGCAGGGGCCTGCCCTAAAAGCAATTTCTTTACAACGAAAATCATTCCTACCAGAAACGAAAGACAGGAAACGGCCAGACCCAGGACACTAATAGCCTTCAAAGGGAGAGATGAATAGTTGATAATCAAGTTATATGAAAGAGAAATCAACTTACCCAAAGTGTAGTTTGATTCTCCGTATTTTCTTTTTTCATGCTGGATATACACATTTGCAACTTTGCTGGTTACAGACATCAACATCCCGGAAATATAAGGATATATTGTTCTCGTGTTTTTTATTTGATCAACAACCTCTTTCCTAATAACTCTAAAACTAGAAAATTTTAAATCATCTTTTATGTTAAATACGTTGTGATTTATTTTTCTTATCAGATAACTCCCGAAATTTTTATACGACTTGTCTTTCTTGTCCCGATAACAACCGAATACAGCATCGTACCCTTCTGCCAATTTTTCATATAGTTTAGGGATTTCCTCTGGAGGGTTCTGAAGATCATCGTCAATCGTGACAACATAGTCCCCCTCACAGTATCCAAACCCGCAAAGGAGGGCATTTTGCTGGCCATAGTTTTTAAAAAAATCGACAATTTTTATGTTTATATTTTCACGATATATTTTCTCTAAAATTTCATAGCTTCTATCGTGGCTGCAATCGTTTACAAAAATCACTTCAAAATCATTACCCATACCCTTAAAGACAGACCTAAGCCGAGCGTACAATTCTTCAAGTGATTTTTCACTATTATAGACTGGAATAACTACTGAAAATTTCATAGAATTCATCCACAAGCAACGACAAGTTGCTTTAAAAACTCACGACCTTGATAAAAAAACTAAAGCAATCCGCCCACTCGCCCAAAAGGAGTTTTCCATTATCAATTCATCCACCCCAGATAGCGATTGGGGCAAACAACAAAGGATTCTTATTGTTTGCCCCAATGAACACAATCTACTTTTTTCGAAAACAAGACATGTCAACAAGACCAAGGACTAGACAACCGGACACAACCGCCTAAGTCATTAACAAAACAAAATAAACATAGCTTTGTTGCTTCAAAAAAGTAAAGGGATTCACACCTCCAGGGTTAACTTTCTTGCCCTGGCATTGTTTAACTGACTCGCCTTTGCAGCTACCCGGTTTGCAAAATCCGCCAATCTAGATTTCAGCCCACGGGTGACCAATCAAACCTGATGTTTCGCCTTGACTTACCGGCATTGACCGACCTTGAACAACCCACTCTTTTTTACCAGACGGGTTTCCATTGCAGAGCGCCGCTAACCATAACACAGACCTCCACGACATCATCCGTTTCGCCCTGAGTCACCCAAAAGGTCCCCCGTGCACTGGGGTCACAAGTCGGTTTGCTGGCATCAACAGGATTCAACCGCATCCCACCATCGACTTCAAGTTCAGCCGCCGGAGCGCTCGTCCCGATCCCAACATTTCCCGAGCTTCTCAGGGTCATCGTCGGTGAAGATGCATTTGTTCCTTTTGTGAAAAATTGCAGCGCGCCATTAGTGTCACTTCCATCACGACGCGCATAAATCCTTGCCATAGTTCCTTGAGTATAGCCAGACGAAGAGGTATTATCCTGAACACTCAGCAAAATCCCCCCCCCGAACCCATCCTGCATGTTTCCACTGGTTTTTGTCCGCAGGCTATACCCGCTGGCTATGCCTGAATACCCATCAAACGATCCTCCGGTAAGAGAGGTTGTTCGGGCAAAAAACCCAACCGGAAAAGTACTTCCCCTAGTCACCACGGGAACCGTGAGACTGGCAGGTTCACCAATGCCCATATTCCCCTTGGCATTGATGTTCATGACAGTTGTCCCAGAGGAATTCTCAAGAGAGAACTTTGTGGACTCTTCGCTCTCGCCTTGTGCCTGGCTCAGCGTCATTGAGAGACCGTCTACTCTCCCTTCGGACGTGACCTTAAAAGTGGTATTTCCAAGATCGTCCTCGATCACAACACGATCACTTTCCAAGGCCACGACGACGGATCCTGCCGAAACCACGGCATAAACTAGCACCGCCAAAAACAAACACAATCCGATCTTTTTGCCCGACCCAAGCTTTTCCATTAGAGCCTCCCTCTTTCTCACCTAATGTTGGTTTTTGGCACTAACTACTCATTGCCCACGGCCAGTCTGCAATCAACCTGACCATCAAGCACCAACTTGCCTTACGTCGAAAAAATGGACCTAAAAAATGGACCTATTATGGAAGATTTTATCAGGTGTCATGAATCAGATCACCCTCCCTGCCCTATCAGACACTGCAATCCATTGATTCAACCCGACCAGGCCCAAGTGCCAACATTAGACACGAAAGAAACTGAAAGCAAAAAAACAAAACAACGGAAACCAACCTGACACCCCTTATCTCCAGAAAAAGAGGGCAAAAACCACCTGCACGACATTATTTTAATCCGTTCCAAGGCCCCATTGCAAGCTTTCTTATACATATTGCGCTGAAAAGGCCAAACCCTGCTGCTGCCGAAATTCTTCCAACCTTTCACCGGAGGGGAATTGACCTGGCTGACATGTCGTCCCTGGCGTCCATGGTAAGCTTGAGCCATCTCAAACAGCAACAATCCATCAATCGCATCACAAAAAGCCCCTACTGGAAAGAGAAAAAAGCCCTCGCAGAGAAAAGTCTTTGAGGGCTCAAATCAAAAACATGCATTTATTTAACTACTGAACGATAGATTTCCAAAGAAACGCCCCCCCAAACTTTCCGCAAACCTCAACGGCATCATCGCTTAGTCCGCCATTGACAAAACGAACTGTACCACGGGTCGAGTCGTCACATGTTGTTTGCTCAGGGTCTGCCCCAATCTTTATCGCACCATTCACATCCAACATCTGAACTGGAGCGGTTGTCCCAATACCGACATGGCCAGAATTTCTCAAGGTCATCGTCGGTGCGTCCGCATTATCTCCTGTGGTGAAAAACTGAAGGGCACCATTGCTGTCGCCTCCGTCACGCCGCGCGTAAATCCTCGCCATAACTCCGGCGGTGTAAGAACTGGACGAGGTATTGTCCTGCGAACTCAGCACAATTCCGCCGCCAAAACCGTCCCCCATGTTGCCACTGGTTTTAGTGCGCAGGCTGTACCCACTAGCGATTCCGCTTTTACTGGATAGTGCCCCGCCGGTAAGACTCGTAGTGCGAACAAATGATCCCACGGGGAAGCCACTGGAAACGGTCTCCATTGCCGCCCCGGGGGAATCCGTACCAATGCCAACATTGCCGATATCGTAGGAGATGTCACTTCCAGTCATGGTCCACTGACTGGAACCGCTTCCACAATCCCCCCAAGTCCCATCATCCTTGAGACAGTTACCTAACTGAGAGGTCGGTCCAGGCACCAGACCGTTCATACCGGTGGAAAATGCCACAACGCCAGCCTTTGCATCAAGAGCTGTTTTCAGGTCGACCTGGTCGGATAGGGATCCAGTGATCCCCCCCCATGAACCACCCGACGGCAAGTTGGTCAACTGCGAGCCATCACCAATAAAAGTGGTGGCTTTGACGTTTCCACTAACGTCCAGCATCTGGGTTGGATCCACGGTGCCGATGCCAACGTAACCCGAATTCCTCAAGGTCATAGTCGGTGAATCCGCATTATATCCTGTGGTGAAAAACTGAAGGGCACCATTGCTGTCGCCCCCGTCACGCCGCGCGTAAAGCCTCGCCATAACTCCGGAGGTGTAAGAACTGGACGAGGTATTATCCTGAGAACTCAGCACAATTCCGCCGCCAAAACCGTCCCCCATGTTGCCACTGGTTTTGGTCCGCAGGCTGTACCCGCTAGAGATTCCGCTTTTACTGGATAGTGGTCCGCCGGTAAGACTCGTAGTGCGAACAAATGATCCCACCGGGAAGCCACTGGAAACGGTCTCCATCGCCGCCCCGGGTGTATCGGTGCCGATTCCAACCGCTCCACTTGCCTGGACGACGAATTTACTGTTTCCTGCTGCATCTTTTATATCCAGCTTATTCGTGGTCGTCGCTTCGGTGGCGCCCTGCTGAACAGTCAAAACCGCCCCATCAGCCTGCTCGGCAATCTTCGCCAAAACCTCAGCCTGGGTCGCAACCCCGCTTTCACCGGGAAGGCCCTGNGCCGTCGTTACCAGATGCGCCGTCGGCGCCGGGAAGACCCTGCTCGCCCTGAGGACCAACGGGACCCTCTACACCATCAGCACCATCAGCACCATCAGCACCATCAGCACCATCAGCACCATCGGCACCATCAGCACCTTTAGCCGCCAGCATTCCCCATTCATCAGGACTGGTGTCGGGAAAAGCGCCGATGCTTTGAGCAAGGGCGATATATGAGTTACCGTTGTAAAGAACACCGGCATTGGCCGAATAGGAAACCCCTTCGTTCCAATCGCCAAGCCAACTGAGGCCGACCTCACCCTGGGGGCCTTGCGGACCGATGGGGCCCTGGTCGCCGGTATCACCTTTGGCGCCGGTCAGGCCGACGGGGCCTTGGGGACCAACTTCACCCTGGATCCCTTGCGGACCCTGAGCTCCGGTATCACCAGTGTCGCCTTTGGCGCCGGTCGCGCCAGTCAGGCCAATCGGGCCTTGA
>NZ_PKUB01000026.1:0-40355 GCF_002868845.1 Desulfuromonas sp. | reverse complement strand
ACCAATTTCACCTTGGATGCCCTGCAGGCCCTGAGGGCCGATATCGCCTTGGTCACCTTTCGCACCAGTGGCACCGGTCAGACCTTGCTCACCCTGCGGTCCAACTTCCCCCTGGATCCCTTGCGGACCCTGAGGTCCAGTATCACCAGTGTCGCCTTTGGGGCCGGTCGCGCCAGTCAGGCCAATCGGGCCCTGGGGGCCGATTTCACCTTGGATGCCCTGCAGACCCTGAGCTCCGGTATCGCCGGTGTCGCCTTTGGGGCCGGTGGCCCCGGTCTGGCCGACGGGGCCTTGAGGACCAATTTCACCCTGAATACCTTGGGAACCAACTTCACCCTGGATCCCTTGCGGACCCTGAGCTCCGGTATCACCAGTGTCGCCTTTGGCGCCGGTCGCGCCAGTCAGGCCAATCGGGCCTTGAGGNCAGGCCCTGAGGGCCGATATCGCCTTGGTCACCTTTCGCACCAGTGGCACCGGTCAGACCTTGCTCACCCTGCGGACCAACTTCACCCTGGATCCCTTGGGGACCAACTTCACCCTGGATCCCTTGCAGACCCTGAGCTCCAGTATCACCAGTGTCGCCTTTGGGACCGGTCGCGCCAGTCAGGCCAATCGGGCCCTGGGGGCCGATTTCACCCTGGATGCCCTGCAAACCCTGAGCTCCGGTATCGCCGGTGTCGCCTTTAGGACCAACAGAACCGGTCAGACCTTGCTCACCCTGCTCGCCCTGGGGACCTTCGGGACCAATTTCGCCTTGGGGGCCCGTTGGGCCGTTGCAGACATAACTCGTCAAGGCGAGATCGATCTCGCCCGGGTCGAGGATTCCATTGTCGTCGGCATCGAGGCCGAACTCAAGCTTCTTGCCGCCTTCAGCGCAGTTCACCCCAACGACCTCGTCGCTGACCGTCACCAAGCTGTTGCTCCCGTCAAGACCAGGAGGAATCACCAGATTCGTCAACCCCGAACCGTCCCCGCTGAACTTGGTCGCTGTCACGTTGCCCAAATCCGTTACCTTGAAGGTGACGCTCCCCTCGGCATTCTTCACCTTCAACCGGTCGGTTTCCGCCGCTCCGGCAAGAGCCGGAAGGGTGCAAAGTGCCACGGCCAGAAAGGTTGCTGTCAACTTCTGGATGACTTCCGTAAAGCGTTTGGTTGCTCTGGTCATCTTCTCTTCCTCCCATTCAATCTATGAATAAGTCGTTCCACAAATTCAAAATGCCGACCGCTTAACCCCGGGGCCGGTTTTCCCGGCAGTCTCACTGCAACACGATATTTTCCACGGTCAGATCCCCAGTATCGACGGTCAGGGAACCGCTTATCATGGTGTCGGTGGACTGCCCTGTATAATCGGCGTCGTAGCCGCCCCTCAAGGTCAGGGTTATGTCGCGGCCCAGGACAAGGTCTTCGGCAAATCCGGAGGTGCGGGTCTGGATCTCACCACCGCTCGTCACGGCGTCCACAGCCTCCTGCACAGTCGCATAGTAGATCGGCAAGCCGGCAGCAATCCGAACGTATGAAGCGAAAAACGCTTCAAGACCGTGGTATTCCTGGACATCGCTGAAGGCATAAGTGGTAAGAGCCCCGACCGAGACCCCGTCGACATGAACGTCATCGATGTAATAGGGCGCGGTGGGAACGATGGTGAAGGTCTCACCGCCGCCGGCTGAAACCGTAACGACATCCGGGGAGACCGTGCCTCCGGGACCGGACGCGGCGGTCAACGTGTAGAAAACGTCGGAGGAACCGCTCAGCGCAACGCTCAGAAACGGCATGTCGGGGTCGTTACTGGCAACGGTCAGAACAGAGGAACGATCCCCCGCGACCTGGGGCGTGAAGTTGACCTCAATGCCGCAGGAGCCTCCCGGGGAGACGCTCTGGCCGGAGCAGTCGTCAACGCCGAAGCTGAAATCGGAATGGCCTTCGAGGGCGAGGGCGCCGACCTGCAAGGCGCCGCTCCCGCTGTTTTGGACCGTCACTGTTGCCGAAGCCGTCTCCCCCATTGCGACCGTCCCGAAGGAAACCTCGGCGGGACTGGCTGAAATATCGGGGTTATGGCGGTGGGCGTACTTGAGGTCGCCCTCGGTGGCATCGTAGTAACTGATGTGAGGATTGCCCGAACTGTCCAGGCCCAGAGAGGTGTACTGCCCGACGTTGCTGCCGTCGAGGACCTCGGCAGAGTCCACGATCTCGGCCATCCAGGTTCCGCTGGCGTTGGTCGCGTACATCAGGTCGCCGTCATGGGACTGGTCGCTGTAGCTGTAATAACTGATGTGCAGAGCTCCCGCCCCATCGACGTCGATTGTGGTGTGCCCGGCGACGGCGCCGGAGCCATCCACAACCTCACTCTGCCACGATCCGCTTCCCGCAGGCTTCCAGGCATGGCGAAGAATCCCGAGGGAGGCGGCCTCGTAGCTGACGTGAACGATATCGGCCGAATCTATGACCAGGGAGCTGTACCAGCCGGCATCCCCATCGGTGTCGATGTCCTGGGTGGTCCAGCTGTCGAGGTTGCCGTAGGCATGCCTGAGCTTCTGATTTGCGATGTCGTAGTAGCTGATGTGGACGACCCCCGCGCTGTCGATGGCCAGGTCGCTGCACCGCCCCAGGTTCTCGCTCCCCCCCCCGTCCACAGTATAGGAGGCCCACTCGACCTCGGGGGTCTGGGGATCGTCGAGGCTATTAGTGGCATACTTCAGAGCGCCTTCGGTGGAATTGTAGTAACTGACGTGGGACCGGCCCTGCCCGTCGACGAAAATGGAGGTGTAAAGGCCGACGAGGCCGGGCGCATCGAGGACCATGACGTCCCAGGGATTGCTGAGGGTGCCGCCCTCGGTGTCCTTTTCGGCGTAGCGCAGCTGGCTGCCATTCTCCTTGTAATAACTGATGTGGATCTTCTGATCGACACCGAGCGAGGTGTGCAGCCCGGAGTTGGCGGCCCCGTCGACAACCTCGGGGATGCCCCAGACGCCCTGGGCGTCGGCGCCGGCGTACTTGAGATACCCCTTTTTGCTGTCTTCGGGATCGGCGGCAAAATAACTGATGTGGGCCCGGTCCTGGGCGTCGATGGCTATCGAGGTGTAGTGGCCGACATCTCCGGCCGTGTCCACCTGCTCGATGGACCAACCGGCCCAGGCTCCTGGGGCCCAGATCAGGACAAACAGCAATCCATACCACAGAAGGGCGCACCGAAAGCTTGCGCTGGGGGGTGAACCTGTCGTCATCATGCCCTCCCTGTTTACGATTCTTTTTTGGTGACCAGTACCCATAAAGACCCCGACTCAAACGGCACGTCCGGTGCCGATTAAAGAGCAGAACAACAGCCGGCACTCTGCACGAAGCAGAGACCCGTACTCTCCGATTGCCTCACTCCAAGGCTTTTCCAGGGGCACGACTGCCCTGGCAACGGCAACAGAAGGCGGCCACCGAGGAGTAAATGCCTTGCCTCACCGGATTCCTCCGGTTTTGCTTTTGTCGGAGGCGGCAATATCTGATTTTCGGGAAAGACCCTCCCGTCGAACGACGGAAGGCTACAGCCATCCCGTCACTTCGGCAGCCCCTCTATCCGGTTCGGACCGGACAGGTAGCTTTGTGCCACCCGGTTACCCGGGCTTTACCCCTTCGGTGACCTTTTTGTTAATGCTCTATAATGCCTGCAAAACCCATTCCAACTTTAACGGAAGCTAATCATCTTTTCCGAAAGTCAAATCTCCGACCAAGGAGATCGCCGTCACCCCGACCACGGACACCCAGTCAACGCCTTGGCTTAAGCGTAAAATCTGAATATTTCTACTCGCTAATTAAAGTCCGTTCGCAGTTAAAGATTTCTCTTTGGCGTGCCAAGACAATCTTAGGAACGATAGCAGGGAAGAAAAACAGCCCTCCGTTGCGGGGCATTTGCCCCACAGGTGGGCGAAATCCCGCTACTTCAGGCAGAAAAACCTAATACTTAGAATGGAATTGGGGATCGGGCGGGGACTGCACGGGGAAGGAACTGTTTCTGAAAATGGCGACAAAACGGGTCAAAAACTAAGGAAGGGATCATGAGCTTTGGTGCCCCGCGAAGGGCCGGGGGCTAACTCCCCGCCCCGGGAACGTCAAGCAATTCCTTGAAGCTCAGCCGGTATTGCCGCAGAAGACTGGACATCCCCCGGGACGACAGTCCTCTTCCATTTTCCAGGCGAGCCCGCCAGAGAAGGAGAGAGGGGAGCCTGGCAATCCCACCCGCGGTCCCCTTGAGGATGGCCCAGACCAACTGAAGCTTTGAGTCCCCCGCGCGAAACTCCCCGCCGGACCCCTCACCCCGGGCCACCACTCTGACCTGCTCCAGGTAGCGGAGCAGGGTGGTGAAGGGGAGCAGAAAGAGCAGGGGCAGAGGGAAATTCCTGAACGCCGCCCAGTAATGGTTGCGTTCCACGAGGTAGAGCTTGAGGGGGGAGAATCCGCCGCCGGTCTGGGAGTACTTGTGATAGACGACGGCCCCGGTGGCCAGCAGCGCCTCCCATCCCGCCCGCCGCCCGCGCAGGCCGAGGTCGGTGTCCTCGCAGTAGGCGAAAAAACGCTCGTCGAAGAACCCGACCTCCTCGATCATGGATCGCCGGTAGAGGGCGGCGCAGGCGCTCGGCAGCAGGATCGGCTCGACCCGCTCCAGGCGGAGTTCCGAAAATTTCCGCAGGCGATGAGCCCCCCGGGACATGCCGTCGAGGCAGACCTTGACCCCGAGGGAGTCGACCAGGTCGGGATCATCGTAGGAGCAGATGCGGCTGCCGACCATCCCCGCCCGGGGATTCTCGTCGGCGACGCGGACCAGCTCTTCCAGCCAGCCCGGTTCGACCCTGGTATCGTTGTTGAGGGCGATCAGGTACTCGCCGGCGGCGTGCTCCAGGGCGACGTTGTTGCCCCCGGCGAAGCCGGTGTTCTCATCCAGGGGGACGAGCTTGACCCAGGGAAAGCGCTTCCGCAGATAGTCCACGGAGCCGTCGGCGGAGCCGTTGTCCACCAGGACGACCTCGAAGTCGCGACAGGTCTGGGCTGCGAGGCTGTTGAGGCAGGCCTCGAGATGGTGTCTGCCGTTCCAGTTGACGATCAGGACGGAGGCCCTGGCTGGCTCCGTTCGGGCGGGCGCGGATTTTTGGGGATCTGATGCCATTCTATGACCGTTCGACACGTTCGATCGAAATGCAAACCTCGCGGCGGGAACCGTTACTCTGGCAAAATTCCTTGAAGGCTTCAAGGCAAATCACAGGATCGCCCCTCAACCCCTCCCTACCGGAAGCGGATTTCCTCCCCATATTCCTTCTGGAAATCGGACCCATTGAAAAAGAGCCGCCCGTGAACAGGGCGCCAAGGGCTTAAAGGGAAAAACTGAAATCTTACGGATTGTCTTCGCAGGGCGGGGGTGCGATGAAAACCAGGGCCCGTCCATTGCGAACAAGCCCCTGAAGCAGAAGGGGAACGCTTACAGCCTGCTCCGCGTCCCATACAAAGCCGGGGATGCTGGAGCGCCAACAACCTTTCAGGTCGAGATAAAGGCTTTTCAAACCGGCGAGGCCCCCAAAAGGGCCCCACCGAAGCTACTTAATTCTGATTTTCTCCAACTTAACCCTTCCGTCTCGCACGGTCAGTTTTCCGTCGATCACCGTCTCCGAGGGGTTGTCACCGAAATCACAGCTGTACCCGCCCTGAAACGTTAAGGATTTGTCCTGGTCAAAGACGAGATCCTCGGTAAACACCTGGTCTTTCAGCTTGATTATGCTGAAAGAAGATGCCCCCGCATAGGCCGAGGCAATGTCCGAATAGTAACTGGAATGGCCTCCGATCACCAAAACCGGCGGATATGCATTGACGGTTATCGACACCGTGGCGGCGTTGGAGGTCGCCCCCTGGTCGTCGTCGACGGTGTAGGTGAAGCTGTCGGGGCCGGAATAGCAGCCGGCTGCCGTGTACCTGACCGTCCCGTCGCCGTTGTCCACAACCGAGCCGTGGCTGGGCTGGGTCTCGGCGACCGAACTCTGGTCCAGGGAGCCGTCCGGGTCGCTGTCGTTGGCCAGGATGTCGATCGTCACCGAGGCGTTCTGGTAGACGCTGTCGGAATCGTCCACCGCCGTCGGCGACTCGTTCGGCAGACTGGTGCTGCTCAAAAGGACATGCTGGAGGAGATCCTCGGAAAGCGACTGGAAGGCCACAGCGTTGCTCCAACTCTTGTAGGAGCGACCAGAAGAGGTTCCCGAAGGCTCCAAAGAAGCCCAACCATTGCCGGAAGGGCCCGATATCTCGAGGACCATGACGAAATAGGACCCCGGCAGAGTGCCAAGGTCGAAAGGCGTACTCAGAAGAAAACGGTTCCATCCCTGCTGAGCGACAAAACCGGTCTGGGTATGTTTGAGAAGACCTAAACTGCCCCCCGCAATGCTGTCATAGAGGTAAAAATCGACGCTTGTCGCCCCGGCCTCCCAGGCGTACACCTCAAACCCGTCCAGAGTGTCCATGCCGGTGTCGTTGGAAAAAAGGATGGCCGTCCAAATTGAGCCGGCATATCCTGTTGCGCTACTCAACCCCCCGTCATCGTATCCCAGCCAGTCTCCAAGGGAGAGTGCCGCCGGATGAAAATCGGCGGAGATGTTGGGCGCCGCCGCATCGTCAATGCTCTCCACGGATATCCCGGTGACGCTGCCGGAGTAATCCCTGGCGTTGGTGGTGCTGTCGTCGTCGAAGGTCAGGTTGGCGCTCGTTCCGGGGAAGGGATCTCCTGCGTCTCCACTGTTGTCTTCTGCGTCCAGGTGTATTTGACCATCTGCGGATTCGAGGTCTACGAGCTTGTGGGTCTCGTCGTCGTTCTGGGTCGAAACACTCGGGTCGATGTGCCAGACCATGAGCCCCTCGCCGGGCAGTCCAGCGTCGAATCCGGCCTGGTTGCGGTTGGCCACCAGGAAGTGCTCGCCGATGCGGTAACGGTCGATCCAGAGTCGCTTGACCGAGGCAGCGGTGCTGGCGGGCAGGACGGTCTGGTCGAGGGCGGTCGTGGCAATATCGTCGGGGACCACCATTTCAGTTACAACTTTGGAGTAAGCACAGAGATGCGCGGGGGAGTCCCCGGAGTAGGGAGGAGCATTGGCCGAATCGGTGTTCCAACTGCCCGCCGCCATAAGCCCCCAGCCTCCAATCCCTTCGGAACCGCCGTCCCGGTCGTACAGGTCGGGCAGGCTGAGCATGAGGTGTCCCAACTCGTGGGCCATGATACCGATGGTGGCCTGGTGCGCCTCGTCCTCGCCCGTCCTGAAGTGACGCTCGCCGAACATGGCGTAGGGCTGGAGAGAGACGCCGTCGAGAACGACCGGTGATGCCGTCACATACTGGTGTCCCCAGACCCGGGGCGTCTGTGCTGAAGCGCCGCCGTAGGCGTTTTCGTACCCGGCGAGGATGATGACGATAGAGAGTTCGGCGACGCTGACCGCACCGCTCTCATCGGTGTCATAGGCCGAATAGTCGATGGAAGAGTCGGCCGCGAGGATGGCGTCGGCGGCGATGGCCTGGCAGGAAGAGAAGGTTTGCCCCGGGTTGGGGTGGGCATAGCCCAGGGTAACGGCGACGATGCCGTCGTTCAGCGTCCCTTGGCTTTCGCTGGCGGGAACCACGGTGAAGTTGTCGTAGGAATTTTCCAGGAAGTAGTCCTTGACGCTGCCGCTCGCACCGTACATCAGGTCCTGAAAACTGGCGTCGCTGTAGTCAAAAGAGATATCGGTGAAAGAGACCAGGATGGTCAGCACCGGCTGATCGACCACCGCGGGAGTCGCGGGAGCGCCTTGGGGCGCCTCGGGCGAGGAGGCCAACGGCGCCGGGGACGGCGAAAGCTCCGCCCCGGGCGAAAAGGCCGGGGCGCCCTGCGATTCCGCGGGAGAGGCGCCGGACGATCTCCCCCCCCCCTTCAGGGACTTCGGGGACTTGAGCTTTCGCGGAACCCGCTTCTGGAACCGGGACTCGTCGACGGGGGGGCGCAGGTGCTTGGTCAGGGAACCCCGCGGGTCGACGGCGGGCCTCCCCGGGGCCGAGGGGATGTAGACCTTGTGGGTACCGGCCACCAGTTTGCCCTCGGCGTCCTTGGCGGCATAGTGCCAGTCCCGCTTGTCCTTGCGGACGATCGTGTACCCGTCGAGAGTCTCCGTCCAGCTGGCGTACTCGTCCCCCCTCGGGCGGGCCTTGAAGGTCGAACCGTCGGCCTGGGTCAGGGTCACCTCGATCGGCGCGACAGGGGCCGCCCAAGCGAAAGAGCACCCGATGAAGACACCAAGAATTGTTCCGACAAGCAAGCGAGCGAGCATCCTGCCCCCCTCTTTCGAACTGGTTTGAGGCCTTGCGGCCCTCTCTATTTACCCTCGATGGACCAAACCCCTGGGACCCTTCCCCCTCGCGTCATGCCCAAATTCGGCACCAGACTGCCCTTTTTGGGCAACGGCGCAGGAAAAACACCTGGGGATAAGAGGTTACGGGGTTTCGGTGTGTGTTGCGTAAGAATATGCACGATCCGGACCATGGCTTAAAAAGGTTCAATACTGAACCATCCCCGCCCCAAGGCCTCCCGTATTCTTCGGAAAAACGGGGCGATTTCTTAAGATCGAATCGCCATCGCGCCAAACCCGCCCCCGTAAATACAGGCGAAGAATATCTCCGGAAAAACGGCTAAATGGCCGCACGTTCCGGCAGGGGGGGCGTCGGACACCACAGGGCGCGTCAGCTCCTTCCGGCCCGGCCTCAGCCCCCCCGTCCCCCTCCCACCGACTTCAGGAAAGACCGGAACCCCCTCCACAGCGCCCCGGCCATGGCGGGATTCCTCGCCAGCCGCCCGAGGTAGTCGGCGAAGACGGCAGGGCGCAGGTAGAAGCGGCGGGAGAGATCCCGCTGGGCCTGCTCCAGGTCGTGCCGGGTCAGGCCCCGTGGAACGAAGACGGCGTTGAGCAGGTTGAGCTTGGCCCAGTCGTCGTCGAAGGTGCCGAATTCGTCGGCGCGGTCGTAAAGCTCCGTCCCCGGGAAGGGGGTGAGCATGGTGACGCTGATGTCGTTGAGGGGCAGCTCCAGGGCGAAGTCCAGTGTGGCGCNCTTGGCCATGATCCCCGCCTCGCGGGTCCAGGCGATCGCCTGGCGGATCTGGTCGAGGGTGACGCGCTTGCCGATGGTGTTGAGGATCTGCTGGTCGCCGCTCTCGATGCCGAAGCTGATCTGCCAGCAGCCGGCCTTTTTCATCAAGGCCAGGTTTTCGGAGGTGACGTGATCGACCCGCCCCAGGCAGGACCAGGAGATCCCGAGGTCGAGTTCGATAAGCCGTTCGCAGACCTCCCGCAACCGCTTCTTGAAGGTGACGAAGGTATCGTCCTCGAAACTGAATTCCCGGACCCCGTATTCGTCGTGAAGTTTCCGGATCATGTCCACGACGTACTCGGTCGAATGGGCGTGGCAGTGGGAGCCGAAGATCGAGCGGTCGCAGAAAATGCACTCATTGGGGCAGCCGCGCGAGGTGACCAGGGAGGCGGCGGGGAGCTGACGGGTTTTGAAGGGCGCCGGGGCGTAGCGCCCGGGAAAACCTTCCAACAGATCGAAGGCGGGAAATGGCAGGGTGTCGAGGTCCTCGATGTAGGGGCGGCGATCCGTTTCGCGCAGCTGCTCGCCGTCGCGGAACAGGATTCCCTGGACCGCTTCCAGCGGGGTCGCATTTTTCAGTACCTGGAGCAGCTCGGCGATGGTCGCTTCCCCCTCGCCTTGGACGGCGATGTCGAAGGCGGGAAAACGCTCCATGGTTTCCCGGGGAGCGGCGGAGAGGTGGGGGCCGCCGATGAGGACCTTCAGACCGGGGAACCGCGCCTTGGCCCGGTCGGCGAGGGAGTGGGCGTGAAAGATGGAGAGGGTGGTCGAGGTCAGGGCGAGAATGTCGGGGCGGTGCTGCCCGATTCTTTCCAGGGTCTCGTTCTGGGAGAGACCGAGGGCCGACGCTTCGAGAACCGCCGCGTCGAAACCGGCTTGGCGGGCCACGGCCGCAAGGAGCAGGATGCCCAGGGACGGGGCGTCACTGCCGGCTCCGGCCAGGTCGCCATAGCGTTCTTCAAGGGTAATGGGGGGAGTGGCGAAAACGACGTTAATGGGTCCCAATAGTCAGTGGTCAAAAAGAATTCTCTACCATGGATACCATTACATCAGGATTCCGGTGCAAAAACCAGCCTTAATGGCCGGCCATGTCATAAACTAGGGCTCGCGGATGGTGATTCCCTCCGAAGGTTTTTTCACCCCGATCCGCAAGAGTTCTCCCCCCAGGGGACGCTCCGCACGGTCGCCCTTCGGTTCCAGGTCGATCCAGACCCCCATGCCCCGGGCCTTTTCGGCGAAAGCCTGCCCGGAAGAGCAGGAATAGGAATCGTCCCCCTGAAAATCGGCCAGGATTCCTATCGCGTCGGAGGTCGCTGCGCCCTGCACGAGGGCGCCGCCGTGGTAGCTGTCCCGGCCCTCCGCGTCCCGAAGGACCCCCAGGCCGAAGTCGTGCCCCATCCCCTGGGCGACCCCGAAGGAGGCGTAGTAGGAGTCGTCGCCGGTCTCGTCGAGCAGCACCCCGACCGTGGCATGGATGCCCGCCCCCTGGGCGTAGCGGCCGGCGAGGTAGCGGTCGTCGCCGCCCAGGTCCCGCAGGATGCCGAGGCCGAAGTAATAGGAGGCGCCCTGGGCGAAATAGTCGGCGGAGTAGGTATCGTCCCCACCCAGGTCGAGCAGGAGGCCGCTCCCCCCCGAGGCGCCCTTTCGCCCGGCTCCGGGGCGCAGCCCCTTGCCGAAGCCCTGCCCCATGCTGACCGTGTGTTTTTCGGGGTCGCGAAAGTCGGGGCGCAGCCCCCCCAGCCGGTAGGCGTCGTCGCCGCCGCCGTCTACCAGGGCCCCGGCGCCGCCGAAAAAGCCGAGCCCCTGACCCTCCAGGCCGCACAGGTAGCTGCTCGGCCCCTCCCCGGCAAGGAGAAGCCCGAGCCCGACCTGCCCCACCCCCTGGGAGAGGCGGCGGCTCTCGAAACGGTCCCGCCCCCCGGAATCGAGCAGGAGGCCGAGGCCGAAATGGCCGCTCCCCTGGCTGCCGTCGAGGGCCCGGTAGATGTCGTCCCCGGCCAAATCTAGCAGAAAACCGCCGCCAAGATAGCCCGCCCCCTGGGAGACGTGACTGCCTGCGATGTAACGGTCGTCCCCTCCCCAGTCGATCACCACGGCGACGGGAATCCCGGGACGGCTCCCCCCGGCGTTGTTGAGATAGAGGTCGTCCCCCCCCAGGTCGAGGATCAGGGCCGCATCGGCCGGGTAGACGTTCGGACCCCGGCCACCGACGATCACCGGGCCGGCGGCGGTTGGGGCCTGATAGAGGATCTCCCCTTCGGCATCGGCGAAGCGCCTCCCCAGGTCCGCACGCAGGCTCTCCAGGGCCTCCGGGTTGAAGGCGGCGGCCAGCGGCGCCAGGGCGCCGAGCAGACCTTCCGGCCGGAGTTGAAGAGAGGCGTCGAGGAGCGCGTCCCACGCCTCATGCTCCCAGGGAGCGAGCCCGTGTTGTCTCAACACCGACAACTGCGCCTCGGGAAGCCGGTCGAGTTCGGCCTTGACCCAGTTTCTTGCCCGGCCCAGGAGAGCCAGGAGGGACTCCAGGGAAAGCTCCTTCGGGGGAAGAGGGAAGGCAGGACCGAGCCCCGCCATGGCACCCAGCCCCGCCAGCAACTCTGGCAGCCGCCACTCCCCGGGGCGCGCCGCGGCCGCCAGCGGATCGGTCAACGCCTCGGCAACGGCGGCCGAGCGCAGGGGGTGGCGCATGAAGTGGGTCACCTCCGGGTTTTGCCAGGGGTTTCCCCGTCCATCGGCGAGCCCGCCGGGGTTGTGGACCACGCTGATCCGCTCGCCCAGCCCGGCCCGGATCTCCCCAAAGACCTCGCCGAGGCCCTGCCGATGCAACTCCTCCGCCAGCAGCGAGCCCCCCTGCGAACATGCCCCCGGCCCGGAATGATCCGCCTCCGGGGGGTCGTAAACGGGCCGCAGCCCCAACGTAACCCGCAGGGTCAGACGCTCCCCGCCTCGCAGCAGGTCCAGGTCCAATGCGTCGCCGGCCTCCCGTTCAGCGACCAGGTCGCGAAGAGGCAGTCCGTAACCTTCGGCCCTGCAAATCGCCTGGCCGCCCAGAGCCAGAAGGATATCGCCCGGCATCACTCCGCCGCGCTCGGCGGAAGAGCCTGCGAGAACCGTCTCAACGGAGCTCGGCTCGGGACAAACGAAGGGGGAAGGCAGGGATGTGGTTGCCTCCGGGCGATAGGTCACCCCGAGATAAGGCTGTTCTTTCTTGGCCGTTGCAGGCGCCTGCGGCACGTGCCAGAGCCGGCAGTAGGACGCCCCCCAGGCCGATGGCAAGGGCCAAGAGAGTGCCGCCCCCAGCAGGCCGCAAAGGACAAGCTTCCTCATCGCTCCCCTTTCGCCGCCGAGCGGTCCATGCGGCTGAAGAACAGGAGCAGCAACCCAGCCAGGGCCAGCCCCTCCAGGGGGTGCAGGACATGGTAGGTCTTGCCCCAGGGCAGCTCCACCCAGAAATGCTCCGGCGCCGGGGCCCTGCTGAGCAGGAGCGCCCCGCTGCCGCCGTCGGGGCCGGGGTAGGCCCGGATCAGGCCGCAGCTTGCGAGAAGGACGGCCGCAACTGCCGAGAGGATCATCGCCCCGACAATCCTCCGCCCGCCGCCGGCGGCAAGGCGCGGAGGCCGGGGAAGGTCTGCGAGGAGAAAAATCGCCACAACGCCGAGAGCGCCGCCGGCAAGGTTAAGAATGACGTCGTTGAAATCGAAGTAGACCGTCTTCAGGTCCCCGTAAAGAACAAAGTACTGGTAGGCTTCGTCTAAGGCCCCGAGGAGGGTGACGTAAAGGACCGTTCGCCCGAAACTGTGCGTCAGGGCATAGAGGGGGAGCGCCAAAAGGGCGTACTGAACAAAGTGGACGCTCTCGACGTTGGTCACGAAAAGGGCGTTGTAGGAGACCGCCGCCAGCAGGACCGCCGTCCCGGCATACAGGAGTCCCCCTTCCCGATCCGGCCTTCCCTGCACTGCCCGCAAGAGAACCAGTCCGAACGCCGCAAGGGAGAAACACCAAAAGATGGTGATGGCGCCGTTGAAAATCTCGCGGCTGAGCCTTCCGGTAATCCAGTCAGCGACATCGGAGAAGGGCAGGTGGCCGAAAACCACGCCCAGGAAATACCCCCCGGCCAAAAGGCCGGCCAGCCTTTTGCGTTTTGACAGCCAATCCACCATAGCCCGAGAATACTGAGATTACTGAGATTCTGTCAACAGGAGAGAATTCCCAGGAGAACGCCCCCCCCTGCATCGCACCCACCCCCCCTTTTTGTTCTCACATCCCATGTTTTGAGGAGTTGGAAACTCTTGGCTACGCCCCTGCGGCCTTGAACGCCTCGCTGACGATCGCCTTGGCCTGATTCTGAATCTGCCTGAGATGTTCCTCGCCCCTGAAGGACTCCGCATAGATTTTGTAGATATCCTCGGTGCCCGAGGGGCGAGCGGCGAACCAGCCGCTCTCTGTCGTGACCTTGAGCCCGCCTATCCCGGCGCCATTGCCGGGGGCATTGGTGAGCTTGGCGATGATCGGTTCGCCGGCAAGGGCGTCAGCGGTAATCTGCTCGGGCGATAGTTTACCCAGGACTGTCTTTTGTGCGGGGGTGGCTTCGGCATCGATTCGGGCGTAGACGGGGGCTCCGAACTTCTGCACCAGATCCTGGTAGTGCCGGGCGGGGTCGCGCCCGGTCACCGCGGTGATCTCGGCCGCCAGCAGACAGAGGATGATCCCGTCCTTGTCGGTAGACCACACGGTACCGTCCTTGCGCAGGAAGGAGGCGCCGGCGCTCTCCTCACCGCCGAACCCGCAGGAGCCGTCCACCAGGCCGTCGACGAACCACTTGAATCCGACCGGGACCTCCGAAAGGGTGCGTCCCAGGTCGGCGGCCACGCGGTCGATCATCGACGAGGAGACCAGGGTCTTGCCCACCGCGGCGTCGCTGCGCCAGCCGGTGCGATGGCTGAAGAGGTAGTTGATCGCCACGGCAAGATAGTGATTGGGATTCATCAGCCCCGCCGACGGAGTGACGATGCCGTGGCGGTCGAAATCGGGGTCGTTGCCGAAGGCGATGTCGTATTTGTCCTTGAGTTTGATCAGGCCCGCCATGGCGCTCGCCGAAGAGCAATCCATGCGGACCTTGCCGTCCTTGTCGACGCACATGAAGCTGAAGGTCGGGTCGGGGTGGCCGTTGATCAGCTCGATATCGAGGCCGTACTTTTCCGCGATCGGTTTCCAGAATCCGAGGCCGGAGCCCCCCAGGGCGTCTGCGGCGATGCGCAGGCCGGCCTTTTTGATCGCGTCCATATCGATGACATTGGAAAGGTCGTCGACGTAAGGGGTGACATAGTCGTAGGGCACCGTTGAGGGCGCGGCCAACGCCTGCTCATAGGGGAAGCGGTGGACCCCCTCCAGTCCCTGTCGCAGGTAGGTGTTGGCCCTGTCGGCGACCGTAGAGGTGACGTCGGTGTCGGCCGGGCCGCCGTTGGGCGGGTTGTACTTGATGCCGCCGTTATCCGGGGGGTTGTGGGACGGGGTGATGACGATGCCGTCGGCGAGGTGTTCCTTCCTGCCCCGGTTGTGGGTAAGGATGGCGTGGGAGATGACCGGCGTGGGGGTGTATTCGAGGTCCTTGGCGATGCGCACCTCGACCCCGTTGGCCGCCAACACCTCCAGGGCGGTGGCGTGGGCCGATTCGGAAAGGGCGTGAGTATCCATCCCCAGAAAAAGGGGCCCGTCGACTCCCGCGTCTTTGCGGTAGTCGCAGACCGCCTGGACGATGGCGAGGATGTGATCCTCGTTGAAAGAGCACTTTGCCGAACAGCCGCGGTGGCCCGAAGTGCCGAAGGAGACCAGGTTTGTTGCGTCACTCAGATCGGGGTGCCGGGTGTAGTAATCGCTGATAAGCCTGGGGATATTGGGAAGGATCGATTTCGGTGCCGGTTGACCTGCCAGTGGGTGAAGCGCCATGCTGCTTTCTCCTCCAAATGAATGAATTTTTCGATGGGCCTACCTGCGCCGTCAAACTGGTAAGCTTAGTGGACCCAAGGATTCTGTCAAGTCAGGTCAGGTCAGGATAACCGGGCTGCCTGGTAGGGTTAGAAAAGGAGGAGAAACACGATAGACCTGCTTACGCCTACACAGGAAGCGGTTGACCTTCGACCAACAAACACTTCCACAATATTTATCCACCTCATACCCAAAATCAAGGATTCTGCATAAACAAAGGGCTTAGCCGATTTTGGCTAAGCCCCTGTTTTTGTTAATGGCGGAGGGGGTGGGATTCGAACCCACGGTACCTTGCGGTACAACAGATTTCGAGTCTGTCACCTTCGACCTCTCGGACACCCCTCCGAAATCACCTTTTCTTTTCGCGCGCTATCCTACCCTATCCCGTGGCCACTTGCCAAGCAGCTTTTATTCATCTTCGGTCCCACCGCCTTTGGCCCCCTTCTTTCGAGCGCGCAATTCCTGAAAAAACCCGCTGAGCACGGCACTGCACTCGTCGGCAAGAACCCCTTCGGTGACCGCGACACGGTGGTTGAAGCGGTCGTCGCGGGAAAGGTCGTAGATGGAACCAGCGGCGCCGACGCGCGGATCTCGGCAGCCGTAGACCAGTCGCGGGATGCGGGCCAGGATGATTGCGCCCATGCACATGACGCACGGCTCGAGGGTGACGTAGAGGGTGCAGTCGAGCAGGCGCCAGTGGCCGGTCTGGGCCGCGGCCTGGCGGATGGCGATCATTTCCGCGTGGGTGGTGGGGTCGTTGCTGGTCTCGCGCAGGTTGTGGGCGCTTCCGATCACCACCCCGTCCTTGACCAGCACCGCGCCGATGGGCACCTCGCCGATCTCGGCGGCGGCGCCGGCTTCGGCCAGGGCTTGCCGCATGAACTTACGGTCTTGCTCGACGGTCACGTCCACCGGAAACCTCCCGGAGCCGTTGCCCCTTCGTATGCACTGGGCGCAATCGCAAAGGGACAACAGAAAAGGGCCAGGCACTGGGCCTGACCCTTCTGTGTTTTAAATGGCGCGCCGCGGAAGATTCGAACTCCCGACCTTCTGATCCGTAGTCAGACGCTCTATCCAGCTGAGCTAGCGGCGCAAAGAAGAAACACAAGTTTATCGCTGAAACCCCCCTCGATGTCAACCTTTTTTTAGCTCGAGGCGATAAAGTCGACGAGGGAGAAGCTGTAGCGGGGGTGCTGGAAGGCGTGGGTGCCGGGGTACAGGCTGAACAACCAGCCCGTGAAGACCTCCTCACCGTCGATGCTGATCGCGATTTGAGCTGCCGGGTTGCGGGTCTCGTTGGAAGCGGAGGTCATGGTGGTGCCGTCCATGATAAAGGCCGGCAGGAAATTCTCCACCCTTACCGACAGCTTGGACTCGCCGACCTGAAAGGCGGACCCGATCTCCACCGTGTAGACGTCCTCATTGTTGCCCTGCTTGTCGAGGACCGCGATCCTGACCGCCTTCCATTTCCCCCGGACCGCTTCAGGAACGATCACGCGGGGTTTTTTGGTCTCGGCGGAAACGGCCTTCGGCGCAGCCGGGGCGGGAGCCGGGCGCTCTTCCTGCTGATTGCAGCCGGAAAGAGCCGACAGTGCCGCGGCCAAGAGCAGAGCCATGTACCACGCCATTCTGGGCATCGATTCACCTCGCGGACGTCTTATATTGAGGTATTGCAGTGATTCGCTCCTGCCCGGTGAGAAAAATGAATGGCGGAGAGGGAGGGATTCGAACCCTCGGTACGGTTTTACGCCGTACACTCGCTTAGCAGGCGAGCGCCTTCAGCCAACTCGGCCACCTCTCCGTTTTAATGCAATATTCAGTTTTGGGGTCAAACTCGCGGGGCCTTCCGGCCTGCTGCATATATGATCTGGCGGAGGAGGTAGGATTCGCCCACTTCGTCGCGAACATCACGTTCGCTCCTGCGTCGGCTCCCCTTCGCTCTCTGCCGCGGGCATCCCTGCCCGCTCTTCAGCCGCAGGCTGCGCTCACTGCGCTTCGAATCCTTCCAGCCTGCAACATATATATGATCTGGCGGAGGAGGTAGGATTCGAACCCACGGTGCTTTCGCACAACGGTTTTCAAGACCGCCGCCTTAAGCCACTCGGCCACTCCTCCGTGGAAAGCGTCCTAGCCGCCGATCCGCTCCAGCCCGCCCATGTAGGGCTTCAGGACGTCGGGAATCAGCACCGAACCGTCCTCCTGCTGGTAGTTCTCCAGAATCGCCACCAGGGTCCGGCCCACGGCCAACCCGGAACCGTTCAAGGTATGGACAAATTCGGGACGGGCCCCCTCTTCCCGGCGGAAGCGGATCGCCGCCCTGCGCGCCTGGAAGTCCCGGAAGTTGGAGCAGGAGGAAATCTCCCTGTATGCGTCCTGCCCGGGCAGCCAGACCTCGATGTCGAAGGTGCGCGCCGCGGAGAAGCCGATGTCGCCGGTACACAGGTCAACCACCCGGTAGGGCAGCCCCAGGCGCCGAAGCACCTCCTCGGCGTCGGCCAGCAGCTTCTCCAGCTCGGCGTCCGAATCCTCCGGCCGAACGAACTTGACCAGCTCCACCTTGTTGAACTGGTGCTGGCGGATCAGGCCGCGGGTGTCCCGCCCGTGGGAACCGGCCTCCTTGCGGAAGCAGGGCGTATGCGCCGTGTAGCGCACCGGCAGGGCGGCCCCCGGGAGGATTTCGTCCCGGTGGATATTGGTTACCGGAACCTCCGCGGTAGGGATCAGGAAGTAGTCCACCCCCTCTGTATGGAAAAGATCATCCTCGAACTTGGGGAGTTGTCCGGTCCCCGTCATGGATTCCCTGTTTACCATAAAGGGAGGCAATATTTCAATATATTTGTGCTCCCCGGTGTGGAGGTCGAGCATGAAATTGATAAGGGCTCTCTCGAGGCGCGCGCCCGCCCCCTTGTAGAGGGCGAAACGGGCGCCGGTGAGCTTGCCGGCCCGTTCAAAATCGAGAATGTCGAGGCTCTCGCCGAGGTCCCAGTGGGCCTTCGCCTCGAAACCGAAGGCCGGGACATCTCCCCAGCGCCGAACCTCGCGGTTCTCCTCCTCGGAGGTGCCGACCGGGCACTCCTCATGGGGCAGGTTGGGGATGGTCAGAAGGAGGTCCTGGAGCTCCTCCTCCACCGCCTTCAGCTCTTCGTCGAGGCCCTTGATGCGGACGGAAACCTCTTTCATGCGGGCGATCTCGCCCTGCACCTGACTCTTGTCCTTGGTCTTGCCGATGACGGAGGAAACTCGGTTCTTCTCCGCCTTGAGCGACTCGGTCTCGCCCAGGAGGTCCCGGCGCTGCCGGTCCAGATCGCGAAAAGCGGAACAGCTCACCGCCTCCCCGCGGGCGGCCAAGCGCTTCTCCGCCTCATCCAGGTTGTCGCGCAGGTATTTCAGGTCAAGCATGGGCCCTCACACGTTTTTTCTTACAGCAAGCGGGCATAACTAGTAGCACTTCTGCCCCCGGCCGTCAACCCGGTTTCAGCGTGTCCCCTTGACCCACCAGTCGCTGTCGTCGTCGAACCACCAGCGGGAGGAATCGGTGGTCCAGATCGTCTCCGCCAGGCGCTTGGCGTCCTCCGTCCTCAACCGGCGCACGGCGAAGGGATACCACTCGTCGGCGTTGCGGTTGCCCAGATCCTTGTACTCCTTGAGGGCCAGGATCATCTCCAGCTGGTCGGCGTCGTGGGCAATGAGGGCCTCGCGGCTCTCGCCGGCGGAGAACTCCTCCAACGCCTCACGGTACTCGTCCCCGAAGGGCAGGGTGCGGGCCAGGTCCTCCACCGCCTTGCCCTCGTTGGCGGTGACGTATTTTTTGTTGACGTAGTTGAGGTCCCCCATGCGCGCTTCGGGGATGTCGTGGAAAAGGCAGATCTGCAGAACCCGGCCCACGTCGGCCTGATCGTCCATCTTGGCCAGGGTGTAGCCGATGACCGCGGTGCGGAAGGAATGCTCTGCCACCGACTCGGCCCCCGAACCGAGGAACTGGAAGCCGGTGCGCGGGGTGCGCTTGAGCATCCCCACCTCGAAAAAGAAGTTGGCCAGGCTTTTCATAACGGACCCTATTCTCCCCCGAGCGGAACTGCTCGTCAGCCCATGCGCATCAGAAACACTCCGCCCAGGATCAACGCGGCGGCGGAGAACCGGATCCGCCCGCAGGCCTCCCCGAGGAAGAAAACCCCGATGATGACCCCGATCAGGAGGCTGACCTGACGCGCCGGAACGGCGTAACTCACCGGGGCGAGGTTGAGCCCGGAGCGAAAGGTGAGAAACGATCCCATCATCACCGGGCCGGAGAGCAGCACCAGGTGGCGACTGCGGCGCCACTCCCGCAGGACCCGGCCCCGGTAGCGGGGCCGCAGCAGGTTAACGGTCATGAACAGCCACATGCACATGACCAGCACGTAGGTGAAGTAAAAGGGAGGATAGGTGCTCACCCCGGTTTTGTCAATCACCGCCCCCACCGAATAGATGAAGCCGGCGGCCAGGGCGGCCTGGACCGAAGGGTCGCCCAGGTTGCGAAATGGGCGCAGCACCTCCCCCGGGGAGAACTGCCGGAGCTGCACGCTGTAGGCACCGACCAGCACCAGGAGGATGCCGAGCCCACCGGCGAGAGAGAGCTTCTCCCCGAGCAGCAGGACCCCCCACAGGGGGACGTAGACCATGGAGGTCTGGGCCAGGGGGTAGGTCAGGGACAGGTCCCCGTCCCGGTAGGCGCGCCCGTTGAACAGGTGATAGAGGACGAAGCACCCCCCGCCGGCCGCCCCCAGCAGCAGCACCCGGGGAGAGGGAGGAGGAAAGGGCCCGGGCAGCAGGGGCAGCATCAGGTTGAGCATTCCGCCGGAGGCGACGAACATCCACCAGATGAAGACCGTCTTGTCGCCGCTGCGCTTGACCAGCAGGTTCCACAGGGCGTGCATCAGGGCTGAGAAGAGGATCAGGGACAGGGCATGGCTACTCATGGCGCCACATTAACAGATGACGCATAAATTAGCGATAGTAAAATTAGGTAAAAAAAAGTTAGCCACGCTGAAATCACTCTCTCCGCTATTGACAGGAAAGGTCAAATTGCTATTTTCAAAGGGGCCCCGGCAAGGCCACAGCGGCAAAACGGCCGCCCGCCAGACCAACGCCCTGAACTGCGGAGGCACCATGACGGCCAAGCGCATCGAAAAGGATTCCATGGGGGAGATGCAGGTCCCCGCCGAAGCCCTCTACGGGGCCCAGACCGCCCGCGCGGTGGAGAATTTCCCCATCTCGGGGCGGCGCTTCCCGCGCCCCTTCCTGCGCGCCCTCGGCATGATCAAGGAGCACGCGGCCCGGGTCAACCTCGGACTGGGCCTGCTCGACCGCAAAGTCGCCCTGGCAGTCATGGAGGCCGCCGAAGAGGTGATCACCGGAGAGCTCGACGAGCACTTTCCCCTGGACATCTTCCAGACCGGCTCGGGCACCAGCACCAACATGAACGCCAACGAGGTCATCGCCAACCGCGCCGCGCAACTGCTCGGCGGCCAGGCCGGCGAGCGCTCGGTCCACCCCAACGACCACGTCAACCTCGGCCAGAGCAGCAACGACGTCATCCCCACCGCCCTGCACATCGCCGCGGCGACGGAGATCCACCAGGCCCTCGTCCCTGCCCTCTTCGCCCTGCAGGAGGCCCTCGGCGAGAAGGCGCTGGAGTTCGACGCCATCGTCACCATCGGACGGACTCATCTGCAGGACGCCACCCCGGTGCGCCTGGGGCAGATCTTCTCGGGCTACGCCCGCCAGGTGTCGCTGGCCATCCGCCGCCTGGAGGGGGCGGTCGAGGGGCTCCAGGAGCTGCCCCTGGGCGGCACCGCGGTCGGCACCGGCCTCAACACCCACCCGGAGTTCGCCAGCGGGGTCATTGAAGGGATAGCCGAGGTTACGGGCCTCTCCTTCCGCGAGGCGGTGAATCACTTCGAGGCCCAGGGCGCCAAAGACGCCGCGGTGGCGGCGAGCGGGGCGCTCAAGGGCTGCGCCGTGGCCCTGTTCAAGATCGCCAACGACATCCGCTTCCTCGGCAGCGGCCCGCGCTGCGGCCTGGGCGAACTGCTCCTGCCTGCGGTCCAGCCCGGCAGCTCCATCATGCCCGGGAAGGTCAACCCGGTCATGGCCGAGAGCCTTCTGCAGGTCTGTGCCCAGGTGGTCGGCAACGATGCCGCGGTCTGTCTCGGCGGCCTCTCCGGCAATTTCGAACTCAACGTGATGATGCCCGTGATCGCCCACAACCTGCTCGAATCGACCGAACTGCTCGCCGGGGCGAGCAACCAGTTCACCCGCAGGTGCCTTAAGGGTCTGCAGGCCGACCGCGAACGCTGCGAGGCCCTGGTCGAGCAGAGCCTCGCCATGTGCACGGCCCTGGCTCCGGCCATCGGCTACGACCGGGCGGCCGGGATCGCCAAGCGGGCCTACGAAACGGGGAAAACTGTGCGGGAGATCGCGCGGGAAGAGAAGGTGCTGCCGGAAGAGGAACTGGAAAGGATTCTCGACCCCCGCCCCATGACCGAACCGGGAGTGCCGGGCAAGACGCGGTAAGAGAAGGAGCAAGGCAACCTGCATCACTATGTTCCCACTCCACTGCCTTTTCTCGTCACCCGTCACTCATCACCCGTCACGGCCGTCCTCCGCCGGCCGCACTTCCAGCAGGCGCCGAACTGCCCCTCGAGCCGCTCCCCGCAGCCGGCGCAGGTCCAGGGTTCTCCCGGCGGCCCGTCCTCGAGCCAGTTCTCCAGGAGGGCCTTCGCCCGCGGATAGACCTCGTCGTCCACCACCCACAGCTCGGGAAAGCACTCGGTGAATGGGATTTCCCCCAGCGCGGCGAAGAGCCTCTCGTTGCGCAGGACGCAGGCGACCCCCTCCTTTTCCAGGAACTCCTTCAGCAGGCCCGCCTGGGCCCGCTCGGCAAGGCCGAAGGTGCGCAATTTCTTCATCGGGTGATCGCCCCGGCCGCCGCCTAGCCGGACCCAAGCGCGGCGAGAATCCCTTCCCCGAGAACCTCCCTCTGCCAGTTCTTCAGGGCGGGGAGGTCGGCGAGATCCTCCGCCCCCCGCGGCGGGCACCGTGAGACCTCCTCCAGCAGGGCGTTGTTGATAACGATGCCCGGGTCCATCTCCATTTCCTGCGCCTTTTTCCGCCGCCACGCCTTGAGGAGAAGCAGTCGCTTCTCGGCGGCGGGATCCCGCTCGGCCCTCGGGGTCCGGGGAAAGACGGGCAGATCCCCTTCGGGCAGGTTCCGCCCCTTCTCCACCGCCTCGAGAAGCCTGCGGCCGTAACGGTCTACAACCCGGGGGAAGAGCCCCTCCAGCCCGACAAGGCCGCGCAGGGTGGGGGGCTGGACACGGGCGACCTCCAGAAGGGCCTTGTTGCCGACCACCTTGAAGGGGGGACAATCGCGGCGCTCGGCCTCACCGTCCCGCCACCGCAGGAGTTCCTCCAGAACCCCGAGCTGGCGCCGGTCGAGCCTCCCCGCGCCCTTGATCCTCAGGCACATCGGCCCTTCCTGCCCGGCGAAGCGCCCTTGCTCCAGCAGGGAGAACTCCTCGGACACCCAGGCAAGACGCCCCTTCTCCTTGAGCTTGTCCTCGAGCAGCTCGACCAACCGGTGCAGGTGGCGGGTGTCCTCGGCGGCGTACCGGATCATCCCCTCGGGCAGGGGGCGGATGGACCAGTCTGCCCTCTGGAATTTCTTGTCGAGCTCGACGCCGAAGTACTTGTTCAGAACGTCGGCCAAACCGACCTTTTCCTCCCCGATGAACTGGGAGGCGATCATGGTGTCGAAGAGACCACGGATTTCGATGCCGAAGTCCCGGTTCAGGCAGCGAACGTCGTAGTCGGCGGCGTGAAAGATCTTGCGCACGCCCGGATCGGCGAGCAGCGGCACCAGGGAAGAGAGATCCTCCACGGCGAGGGGATCGACGAGGACGGTGCGGGAAGGCGTTGAAAACTGCAGCAGGCAGACCTTTTCCCGGTAGTTGTGCATGGAGTCGGCCTCGAGGTCGACGGCAATGACCGGCTCGCGCTTCAGCTCCTCGACAAAGCGGTTAAGGTCGGCAGGATCGGTCAGAACAGGTGTATCAGGCATGAAACTCTCCAGAATCGTTTAAATCGCTACATCATGCCAGCATCAGACGGCGCTGGCAAGGTGATCGAGGGCCTTTTTGTGAGCCCCGTGCAAAGGAAGGACGGTCAGCTCCCCCGGAGAAAGCCAGCGGTCCTGCGCACCCTCCCCCACCCGAAAGGTCTCTTCGACTTCCCCCCGCAGCAGGTGCAGATCGAGGCGGAAATGACTGTAGACGTGCCGGACCCGCCCCGCCGGGCGGAGTTCTCCGGCCAGGCCCATATCCCGAAGGAGGGCCTTCCCCGCGGCTAGGGGCTCGCTCCCTTCGGGCACGCCGCCCCCCGGGAATTCCCACAGCCCGCCCAGCATCCCCTCCAGGGGCCTGCGGCGCACCAGGAATCGCCCTTCCCTCTCCAGCAGCAGCGCCACCTCGGTCCGCTGCGGCACCACCCTGCCCTTCCGCCGAAGCGGCAGCTCCGCCTCCACCCCCATCCTGCGCGCCCGGCACAGCCCCTCGAGAGGGCAGGCAGGACAGTCCGGGCGGCGGGGAATGCAGATCGTGGCCCCTAGGTCCATGATCGCCTGGGCGTAGTCGTGGGGCCGGTCGGCCGACGTCAGTTCCTCGGCCCAGGCCCACAGCCGCTTTTCCGAAGCCGAGGCGCGCGGGTCCTCCTTCAGGGCATAGAGGCGGCAGAGAACCCGGCGCACGTTGCCGTCGAGGATCGGGGCCTTGCGGTCGAAGGCGATGGAAAGAATCGCCCCGGCGGTTGAGCGCCCTACCCCCGGCAGGGACATCAGCCCCTCCAGGTCGTCGGGAAAGGAGCCGCCGAAGAGGGAGACGACCCTTTGGGCCGCGGCGTGCAGGTTGCGGGCCCGGGAATAGTAGCCGAGACCCGCCCACGACTCGATGACCTCCTCGACGGGAGCCGCCGCGAGGTCGGCCACGTTCGGAAAGCGCTCCAGGAACGTCTCGTAATAGGGGACGACCGCCGCCACCGTCGTCTGCTGGAGCATGACCTCCGAAAGCCAGACCCTGTAGGGGTCCCGAGTACGCCGCCAGGGCAGGTCGCGCCCCTGCCGCCCGTACCAGTCGAGGAGCCGTCCGGAGATGTCGGAGGGGGCGAAGAGAAATCCGTGATCCGAAAACGGTGATCGGTGATCGGTAAAAACCAAAACCTGTATTTCTTGCTATTACCCGTCACGCGTCACTTGTCACACGTCACGGCCCTTTCACCCGATCTCCGCGAGGGCGGCGACGGTCTTTTCCATCTCCTCCCGGGTTCCGATTGTGATGCGCAGGCCGTGGGACAGGAGGGGATCGGAGAAGTAGCGGACCAGGATCTTGCGCTCGAAGAGGGCGTCGTAGACCCTTTTGCCGTTGCGGTCGGGGGGGGTGGCGAAGACGAAATTGCCCCGGGAGGGGATCACCCCGTATTCGAGCACCCTCAGTTCCCCGGTGAACCAGGCCCGGGTCTGGCGGATCTTCTCGACGCAGCCGCGGAGGTAATCCTGGTCGGAGAGGGACGCTACCGCCGCCGCCTGGGCGAGCCGGTCGATGTTGTAATGATCGCGGATCTTGTCCAGCGCCGCGATCACCTCCGGGCGGGCAATCGCCAGGCCGAGGCGCATCCCGGCCAGGGAATAGCTCTTGGAAAGGGTGCGGGTGACCACCACGTTAGGGCACTTCCTGACCAGGGGCAGAGCGTTCTCGTCGGCGAAATCTACATAAGCCTCGTCGACCACGAGCATGCCGGCGACCCGCCCGGCCAGCTCCTCGATGAACTCCAGGGGGTAGGTGAAACCCAAGGGGGCGTTGGGGTTGGTGAGGAAGAAGAGCTTTCCCTCGTAGAGCTCCGGAAAGTCCGCCAACTCCCACTTGTCGGTCAGGCCGAAGGTGCGCACCCGCGCCCCTTGGATTCCGGCCAGGGTCGCGTAGTAGGAGTAGGAGGGGTGGACGTAGGCGATCTCCTCGCCCTCCCCTGCGAAGGCGCGGATAAGGTTGTTGAGCAGCTCGTCGGAGCCGTTGGCCATGATGACCCACGCGGGGTCGAAGCCGTAGAGGCGGGCCGCCTCCTCCCGGGCCGCCGAGCTGGGAGGGTCGGGGTACTTGCGCAGCCCCTCACCGTCCCCCAGTTCCGCCCGGATCGCCTCGGCCACCCTCGGCGACGGCGGGTAGGGGTTCTCGTTGGTGTTGAGCTTGATCCAGGCCCCTTCGTCCTTCGGCTGGAAGCCGGGAACGTAGCCGTCCATCTCGGCGATGTTTTTGCGTAATGGGATCATAAAATCTCCAAAGTCCGATACGATTCGCTTGCGTATCCCTTCTCCCTCAGGGAGAGGGGAACAATTCAATACTCCTCCAGAATCTCGTACAGGGTATTCCGCTTCGCCGGGACGAATCCCGCCCCCCGGGCGATCTCGACGACCTCTTCCTGCGACATGCGGAAGGCGCAGCCCGCTGCGGCGACCACGTTCTCCTCGAGCATGGTCCCGCCGAGATCGTTTGCGCCGAAGAAGAGAGCGACCTGGGCCATCATCGCCCCCTGGGTCACCCAGCTCGCCTGGATGTTCTCCACGTTGTCGAGGACGATGCGGGACAGGGCCAGCACCTTGAGGTACTCGACCCCGCTCGCCGTCTCCCCGCCGAGTTCGGTGTTGCTCGGCTGGAAGGTCCAGGGGATGAAGGCGGTGAAGCCGCCGGTCCGCTCCTGGATCTCCCGGATCCGGAACAGATGCTCGACGATGTCCTCCGGCGCTTCCTTGGAGCCGAACATCATCGTCGCCGTGGTGCGCATCCCGAGGGCGTGCGCCTCCTCCATGACCGCGGCCCAGTCCCGCCAGCCGATCTTGTTGGGGGAGATCTCTTTCCTGACCGCGTCGACGAGGACCTCCGCCCCGCCGCCCGGCACCGAGTCGAGCCCGGCGGCCTGCAGGCGGCGCAGGCACTCTGGCATGGAGAGGTCCGAGAGCCCGGCGACGTGGATGACCTCGGCGGGCGAGAGGGAATGGACCTGCACCCCCGGAAAACGCTCCTTGACCAGGCGGAAGAGCTCCTCGAACCAGCCGATCTTCAAGTCGGGATGCAGCCCTCCCTGCATGAGAAGCTGGGTGCCGCCGTGCTCGACCAGTTCAGCGATCTTGCCGAGGATCGTGGGGTAGTCGAGAACGTAGGCGTCCTCCGCGCCGGCATCGCGGTAAAAGGCGCAGAATTTACACTTGGACTGGCAGACGTTGGTGTAGTTGACGTTGCGGTCGACGACGAAGGTCACCCGGCCGTGGGGGTGCTTCTCCCTCCGCACGAGATCAGCCTGCCTGCCGACCTCGAGCAGGTCGGCCTCAGTGAGAAGCCGTAGGGCCTCCTCGCGAGTCACCGGCGCGCCCCCTGCCATCTTTTCGACCATCGGTTCCAACTTGTCCAAAACCTTCCTCACGCCCGTTCGCTCCGATCACTCAAGTCCGCAATGGCCGCAGAGAATGACAAAACCGCACCGGACACGGATCAAATCTGATCACCACGGATTTTAAAACTCGTCACGCGTTACGCGTTACGCGTCACGGTTTCTCAACAAACAGTCAGCTCATTGTACAGCGTATCCCTCTCCACCGGGGTCCGGCCGGCCTTGCGGATCATGGCGCAGAGCTGCTCTTTGGAGAGGGCCTGGGGCGAGGCGGCTCCGGCGTCGTGGCCGATCTTCTCCTCGACCACCGTGCCGTCGATGTCGTTGACCCCGAAGGCGAGGGAGACCTGGGCGATCTTCAGCCCGAGCATCACCCAGTAGGCCTTGACGTGGTCGAAGTTGTCGAGGTAGATGCGGCTGATCGCCAGGGTCTTCAGTGCGTCGGCGCCGCCGACCCCTTTCGCCCCGGGCACCCGGGTGTTGTCCGGCTGGAAGGCGAGGGGGATGAAGGCCTGAAAGCCGCCGGTGGCATCCTGCAGGGTGCGCAACCGGCCGAGGTGGTCGACCCGGTCGCCGTACCCCTCGAGATGGCCGAAGAGCATGGTGGCGTTGGTCTTGAGCCCCGAGCGGTGGACCTTCTCCGTCACCTCCAGCCAGCGCTCGCCGCTGATCTTCTCCGGGCAGATTTTTTGCCGCACCTCGGCGGCGAAGATCTCCGCCCCGCCGCCCGGCATGGAGCCGAGGCCCGCCCCCCGCAGCTCGTCGATCACCTGCTCCACGCTCTGGCCTGTCAACCCGGCGAAATAGTCGATCTCCACTGCGGTGAAGGCCTTGATGTGCAGCTGCGGGGAGTCGGCCCGAAGGGCGGCGAGCATCTCCAGGTAAAAATCGAAGGGGAGGTCCGGGTGCAGCCCGCCCACCATGTGGATCTCCGTCGCCCCCGCGGCGACCGCCTCGGCCGCCTTCTCCAGGATGTCGTTCAGGGCCAGGGTGTAGCAGCCCTCGTCCTCCACCTCCCGGCAGAAAGCGCAGAAGGTGCAGCGGTTGACGCAGAGGTTGGTGTAGTTGATGTGGCGGTTGACGTTGAAAAAAACCCTGTCGCCGTTCCTTCGCCGGTTGGCGAGGGCGGCCAGTTCGCCGACGGCGAGCAGATCGTTCGACTCGAACAGGGCCAACGCCTCGGCGTCGGAAACCCGGGCGCCGGCTTCGATCTTGGTGCGGATGTTTTCGAATAATCTGGTCATAGATAAATGCGGTGACGTGTGACGCGTGACAAGTAACAGCAGCAAAATCGTAAGAACATGTTATTGATGGCTTTTCGGATCACCCGTCACGCGTCACGGGCCTTGCCCCCCTCACGGCCCTTCCTCCCCCCAGCGCCGGAACAGCTTGTGCGGAACGCCGAGGCTGTCGAGAGTCTTGCCGACCACGAAGTCGATCAGGTCCTCGATCGTCTCCGGCTTGCCGTAGAAGGCCGGCATGGCCGGCAGGATGTGGGCGCCGGCTCGGGAGAGCTTGAGCAGGTTTTCGAGATTTATCTGGTTCAGGGGGGTCTCGCGGGGGACCAGGATCAGGTCGCGGCGCTCCTTGAGGGCGACGTCGGCGACCCTCTCGATCAGGTTGTCACTGATCCCTGCGGCGATGCGCCCCGCCGTCCCCATGGAGCAGGGAACGACGACGACGGCGTCGGGGGCGGAGGAGCCGCTGGCGGCGGGGGCGAAGAGGTCGTCCTCGGCGTAGTGCTCGAGGCGGCTGTTGCCCTCGAAGTAGTCGCGCATCAACTCCCTGCGCTCGGAGACCGACCCCTCCCACTCGAGGCCCGTCTCGTAGCGCAGCACCTCCAGACCGGCACGTGTCAAGAGCAGGGTCACCCGGCATTCGGCCCTGAGCAGTTCCTCGACCAGGCGCAGTCCGTAAACGGAACCGGAGGCCCCGGTGATGGCGACGACAATCTGTTTCATGGCGGAATCCGTGACAAACAGCAGGTGACAAGTAACGCGTGACGAGTAAAAGCCAATCTTTCTTACTTACAACTGATAGCTGCGACTAAATCAAACCAGCGCATCGACCAGGGTGAAAGCGAAGATGGTCACGCTGATGTAGCCGTTCATGTTGAAGAAGGCCGCGTCGAGCCGGGAGAGGTCGTCCGGCTTCACAAGCAGGTGCTCGTAGACGAGCAGGCCCGTCACCGCCAGCACCCCGGCAAAGTAGATCCAGCCCAGGCCCGTCCCGACCAGCAGAAGCAGAAGGAGGAAGACCATGGCGACGTGGAAAATGCGCACCAGGACGATGGAGCGCTTCACCCCCAGTCGGGAAGGGATAGAGTGCAGTCCCTTCTCCCGGTCGTAGTCCAGATCCTGCAGGGCGTAGAAGATGTCGAAGCCCGCCACCCAGAACAGCACCGCCAAACCGAGGACCAGGACCTGCCAGCCGACGTCGCCGCGCAGGGCGATCCAGGCCCCGACCGGGGCGGCGGCCAGGCAGATACCGAGGACCACGTGGGCCAGGGCGGTGAAGCGCTTGCAGAAAGCGTACAGCACGAAGAAGAGGAGGGCCACCGGGGCCAGGTAGAAGCAGAGGGGGTTGAGCATCCAGGCTGCAACGAGGAGCAGGCCGCAGGATCCGAGGACGAAGAGCCAGGCTTCGGTGCGGGAGACCTTGCCTGCGGGGATGTGGCGCTCGGCAGTGCGCGGGTTCTCGGCGTCGATCCGGGCGTCGATAATGCGGTTGAGACCCATCGCCCCGCTGCGCGCACCGACCATCGCCAGGCAGATCCAGAAGATCTGCCCGGCAGTCGGGGGCGCGCCGGTCTTCAGGGAGGCCAGCACCACGCCCATCAGGGCGAAGGGAAAGGCGAAGATCGTGTGGGAGAATTTGATCATCTCCAGCAGGGTCCGGGTCTTTTCGAACAGGGTCGCGGTTGCCATCGCTTGCTTTCGCATTCAGGGATCAGAGGGTGACGTTTGGGTAAATTGACAGTTTACACTCACGATATCCCATGGACAAGACCTTTCATCGGCCCCGATGGCGCTCCGGCAGGGGATTCCGCTTCCGCTCAGCCGGCCGGGCGGCCCTCCAGGGCGCCTTGACAAGAGTCGATTTCGGGATATAGGTGACTACGGGCTAACAAGCTGACCCGACGGGAGGTTCCCATGAAAAAGCTCGCCGCCACCCTCTGCTCCCTCGCCCTGCTGGCCGGTGGTACGCCCCTGCTGGCCGCCGACCCGCCGCTGGGCCTGCCGCCGGTGCCGATCCCCTCCGACAACCCCCAGACCCCCGAAAAGATCGCCCTCGGCAAGCGCCTCTACGAGGACAAGCGCTTCAGCGCCGACGGCACGGTGGCCTGCGCCAACTGCCACCTCCCCGAAAAGGCCTTCGCCGACGGGTTGCCGGTAGCCGAGGGCATCGACGGACAGGCCGGAACCCGCAATTCGCCCTCCGTCGTCAACGCCGCCTACTACACGGCCCAGTTCTGGGACGGACGCCGCGCCAGCCTCGAGGAGCAGGCAAAGGACCCCTTCCTCAACCCCGTTGAGCACGGCCTGAGCAGCCACGAACCGATCCTGGAGGTCATCCGAAGCGACCCGACCTACCCGGACCAGTTTCAGCAGGTGTTCGGCGTCGAACCGGCGCAGATTACCATCGACCACGCGGTCAAGGCGATCGCCAGCTTCGAGCGGACGGTGATCAGCGGCGACTCCCCCTTCGACCGCTACCAGTACGGCGGCGACAAGACCGCCATGAGCGAAGGGGCGATCCGGGGGCTGGATGTGTACCACAACAAGGGGCGCTGCCAGAGCTGCCACGCCATCGAACAGACGAGCGCCCTGTTTATCAACAACGATTTCCACAACCTTGGAGTCGGTTTCAAAAAGATCGAACCTCGGCTGATGGAAATCGTCACGGCCTACCGGACCGCCCATGCCAAAGGCGAGGCGGTCGATGAAACGGTTGTCTCCACGTCCGATGTCTCGGAGCTGGGGCACTTCGTGGTGACCCTGCGCCCCTCGGACATCGGCAAGTTCAAGACCCCGACCTTGCGCAACATCGCGGTGACCGCACCCTACATGCACGACGGCAGCGTGCAGACCCTGGAAGAGGTCATCGAGCTCTACGACCGGGGAGGCGAAGCCAACCCGATGCTCGACGGCGGCATCCGGGTCCTTGACCTGAACGAACAGGAAAAAGCCGATCTGGTCGAGTTCATGAAACACCTGACCAGCCCCGAGTACGCCCATCTCCAAACCTCGAAATAAGGAGGGCCGCATGAACGCAGCAATCAGTCGACGACGATTCATCAAGCAGCTCGGGGCGGCCGCCGCCGTCTCTGCGGTGCCCCTCGGCCTGGTCAAGGTCGCCTGGGGCGCGAAGCAGGGAGAGGACTTCACTTTCGCCTACATCTCCGACCCCCACATCACCCAGGTCAGCGGGACCAAGTTCGTCAACAACTTCGACAAGGGGCTGCAGAAGGCGGTCACCGAGGTCAACTTCATGTTCCCCCAGCCGGACTTCGTCGTTTTCGGCGGGGACCTCGCCCAGCTCGGCAAGAAGGAGGAACTCGACCACGGCCTGGAGATGATGTCCAAGCTCAGCGCCCCGGTCAAGTGGGTCATCGGCGAGCACGACTACTACCTCGACCTGGGCAAGTACTGGGAGGAGAAGATCAGCCCCCTCCACTACAGCTTCGACCACAAGGGGGTCCATTTCGTGGTGCTCAACAGCATCCTCACCGACGACGACTGGACCCACAAGCGCTGGCCGACCGCCGCCGAACGGATGGGGCAGATGGCCCGCCTCGACAACCCCAACGGCTCGCCCTTCATGGTCAAGGAGAAGCAGCGCAAGTGGCTGGAGAAGGACCTGGCCGGTCTCGACAAGGACACCCCGCTGATCGTCATGTCCCACTCGCCCCTCTACAAGATCTACAAGGGCTGGAACTTCTGGACCGAGGACGCCGAGCAGGTCCAGGCCCTGCTCCATCCCTTCAAGAAAGTGACCGTCCTGCACGGTCACGTCCACCAGGTCCTCTACAACCAGATCGGCAACATCACCTTTCAGGCCATGATGTCCACCGCCTGGCCCTGGCCCTACCCGGTCAGCTACGCCCAGGCGAAGAACGCGGTCCCCGAGATGACCGTCTTCATGAACCGCGCAGACCCCTTCCACGAGCGCGATGCCACCGGCTGGTCGTCCATCGGCCTTGAGAGGGGCCGGGTGGTCAACAACTACGAGCTGTGGCAGAACTCCCCGCGCACGGTGCGCTACGACGAAGAGCTCGGCCGCCCGGTAGACAGCAGGCACCAGGCCCCGACCAGCCGGATTCTGCCCCAGACCCACTATTGATTGCGAAAAAGGAGGAGTCCCCATGCGGAAAACGATAGTCCTCAGTACCCTGACGCTCCTTCTGCTCGCGGCCTTCGCCCTGCCCTCGGCCCTTGCCGACGAATTCACCGAGGCCGACATGAAAAAGTGGCAGGAGGATTTCATGGCCGTGGTCGCCGAGGGGGACAGGCTCTTCCACAGCGCCCTCGGCAGCAATGCCGTCTCCTGCGACATGTGCCACCCCAACGCCACCAACAACCATCCTGAGACCTATCCCAAATTCCAGAAGCAGACCGGCAAGGTCATCGCCCTGCGGGACATGATCAACTGGTGCATCCAGAATCCCCTCGAGGGGAAGGAACTGGCCGCCGACGACCCGAAAATGATCGCCCTCGAGGCCTACATCACCTGGGAGCGGCGCGGGGTTCCGCTGGCGCCCGGGAAACACTGAACAAGGCAGGGAGGAGAGGGCCCCATGACTCCGGCAACCTCCTTCGCCTCGCCCGATCGTTCCGGGTCGCATTGAGGGCAAAACCAGATCCTTTCCTACAGGGCGCCTCCGGCAGGGGGCGCCCTGCTCTGCGCCCAAGCTGTTTTTCTTGCCCCGCCACACAAACTAATGATAATCTTCCGAGGACTTTGATCAAAAAACAGGCCCAGCACCCTCTCTCCGACATTCGCTAAACAGGGGGACGGACATGCTCAAGATTAAGTTCCTGCGGAACATTCTGTTCCTCTCAGCGGCGCTCGCCCTCCTTTTCCCCCTCTTCAACAATCTTTTCACCTACCCCGCCTACCAAGAACTCCTGACCCACGAGACCGAGTCCGAGGCGGTCCGGTACGTGAAGTACCTGACCCATACCCTGGGATTGGACAAGCGCAGGCTCGAGAAGGGCAACCTGCCCGCGCACATTACCGAGGAAGTGGGAGCCCTTCGGAGCGACGCCCTGCTGGTCAAGCTGCGGGTCTTTTCACCGTCGGGCGAAATCGTCCATTCCTCCGTTCCGGAGGAAGTGGGGACCGTCAACCGGAAGGCCTACTTTCGGGAAATCGTCGCAAAGGGCGGAATCTACTCCAAGGTCGTCCAGAAGGATTCCTTCACCGCCGAGCACCAGCCGACAACGATCGACGTGGTCGAAACCTACGTGCCGATCATGACCGAAGACGGCTTCGGCGGGGCGGTCGAAGTCTACTACGACATCACCGAAAACCGAAGAGGGGTGGAATCCCTCACCTTCCGTTCAAGCCTGCTGGAGGGGGCCCTCGCCGCCGCATTTCTGGTTATCATCCTCCTGGTCCTGTCGAGGGCCAGAAAGACCATCGAGGCCCGCGAACTGGCCCAGGCCGAACTGGAGAAGGCCAAGGAGGAGCTGGAGCAGCGGGTCCGGGAGCGCACCGCCCAGCTCACCGAGTCCAACAGCCAGTTGGTGCAGGAGGTGGCCGAGCGTAAAAAGGCGGAGGACTCCCTGCGGCTGGCCCTGGAGGAGACCGAGTCCACCCGGCGGAAAACAGCCGGGATCCTGGAGTCGGTGCAGGACGGGATGCTGGTCACCGACGGCCACCGCCGGATCGTGATGATGAACCCCGCAGCCGAGCAGACCCTCGGCCTTCAACTGGAGAAGGTAAAAGGACAATCGATCGAAACCGCGCTGAGGCAAACCTCCCTGAAAGACAGTCTGGGCCCTGCCCTGAAAGGGACAGGAGCGGACGGCCATTTCGACTTCTCCCTGGAGAGCGACGCGTCAAGGCACCCCCGGATCTTCAAAACCCGCACCTTCCCGCTCGAGAAGAGCCAGGGGTCCATTTTCCTCATGCAGGATGTCACCGGAGAGCGGGAAGTCGAGCGCATGAAGAGCGAGTTCGTCGCCATGACGACTCATGAACTGCAAACTCCGCTCACTGCGATCATGGGATATTCGGAACTGCTGATGCACCAGGACAACACCCCGTTCAGCCCCGAGGCCCGGAAAGAATTCATCGGCCAGATCCACGTCCAGGCCGAAGCCCTCTCCCGGATCATCGACGACCTGCTCAACCTCAGCCAGGTCGAATCGGGCCTGACCCTGCCCTTGAAAAAAACCGTCTTTCCGGTGGGCGATTTAATCCAACAGGCCGTGGACACGTTTCGCCGCAGAAGCAGCAGACACCGCTTCGAAGTTCACCTGCCCCGAGAGCAGGTCGAACTGGAGGCCGATCACGGCCGAATCGCCCAGGTTCTGGGCAACCTTCTTTCCAACGCCGTCAAGTACTCGCCCGAGGGCGGCTTGATAAAGGTCTGCGGCGAGGCGACCGAAGGCCGTTACACGATTGCCGTGAGCGACCAGGGCATGGGCATGAGCCAGGAGCAGGCGGAGAGAGCCTTCGATCTCTTCTACCGGGCCGACTCCTCGAACACGGCCCTGCGCGGAACGGGCATCGGCCTGAGCATCGTCAAGCAATTCGTGGAGGCCCACGGCGGAGAGGTCCGGATAACAAGCGAACCGGGCCGCGGGACCCTCTTCCAGATCACCCTCCCCCTCAAAACCGCCGATGCGGCAGCGGCCTCGGGATAGGAATACCGAATGTCCCCCGGCCACAGCCACCAACCCGGCGCAGTCCCTGGCATCCGCCCCTCCCCCACCCTAAAAGCTCAAAAAGGCCCGACCCGCCCATCCGGTTGCGGTCCCTTCAGAAGAAACCCCAGGTCCTCCTCATTTTTCGGTGCCCGGTCTTCCGCCCCCTACCAGCAGCGCCAGGGGTAGCGGTGCCGGTGGCGGTAGGGATAGTCCCAGAAGGGATCGCACCAGGGGTCGTAGCCGTAGGGATAGTGGTAATAAGCCGGCTCCAGCGGGCGCGGCCAGAGGTGGATCGCGCCGATGCCGAAGAGGGGGACGGAGGGAGCCGCCCCGCCGGGGGCGACGGTGCCGGTGAAGGTCACCAGCCGCCCCTGCTCGAAGGAGCCGGGGTCGAGGATGGTGGAGGATCGAGCCACGAGCCGGCCGCACTCCTCGTCGGGCTCCTCGGGCCGGTCGCGGCGGCCGAGGCGGTAGCAGGCGATCTCCAGGGTCGATCCCTCGCGGCCGGCGTCATGGTGGACGATCATCCCGCCCAGCAGCAGGGTCTTGCCGACGAAGGCCCCGGGGTCGGCCTTGACCTCGGCGTACTCGACCTCCCAGTTCACCTCCGAGGTCGCCTCCCTCGGCAGGGGGTAGCCCCAGCCGAGGAGGACCGCCGCGGCCGACACAAGCCCAAAAATCCGTAGCGCGTTTTTCATGGCAGCCCCCACGTGTCTCGGTTCTTTCAGGAATTCCGGGGGGTTGAAAAACCTCCCCGTGTGACGCAGCCGGAGCGAAGTGGCCATTTTGTGAAAGAGGCGGGCGAAACCCGCCGGTTCCCGGTCAGGGGAAAAAGCAGGAAACGCTGCCCTGAGGTCGCCAGCGGGTGGGAGTCCCCGATTCCCTGAAAGGCTTATTTCCAGTGTAGCGGGCCGCTCCGCGCCGTCAACCGGCCACCGGCCGGGACCACGGGGAAAGCCGCTTGGCGACCGGAGGCAAATGGGGTAAGATCGCCGGACCATGGATTCCCGCGCTCTCCATATCCCCCTCGTCGGGGTCGACACCGGCGGCACCTTCACCGACCTGGTCCTGGTCGAGAAAGGCGCCGTGCGCACCTACAAGCTCCCCTCCACCCCCGACGACCCCTCCCGGGCGGTTCTGGAGGGGGTCCGCCACCTCCTCGGCGACGGCGAGGCCCTCGTCTTCCACGGCTCCACGGTGGCCACCAACGCCCTGCTCGAGGGGAAGGGCTCCCGGGTCGCCCTGATCGTCACCGAGGGATTCCGCGACCTGCTTCTCATCGGCCGCCAGAACCGTCCCGACCTCTACGCCCTGCACCCCCGGCGCCGCCCCCCCCTCGTCCCCCGGGAGCGGACCGTGGAGGCCCCCGGGCGGATCCTTCCCGACGGTGCGGAGGAGACGCCCCTGAGGGAGGAGGGGGTCGCCCGGACCGTGGCCGCCGTTCGGGAGACGGGGTGCGACTCGGTCGCTCTCTGCCTCCTTCACGCCTACGCCAACCCCGCCCACGAGGCCGCCCTGCAGGACGCCCTCGAGAAGGCGGGCCTGCGGGTCAGCNACCGCATCCTCCCCGAGTACCGGGAGTTCGAGCGGGCCTCGACCACGGCGGTCAACGCCTCGGTCTCCCCGGTCATGGAGCGCTACATCGGCCGCCTGCAACAGGGATTGGGGGCGGGGCACCTGAAGATCATGCAGAGCAACGGCGGCTCGATCCTGGCCGAAACCGCCGGCCGCGAGGCGGTCCGCACCATCCTCTCCGGCCCCGCCGGCGGCATGGTCGGCGCCTTCCGCACGGCGCAGGCCGCCGGTTTCGAAAAGGTCGTCACCTTCGACATGGGGGGGACGAGCACCGACGTCGGCCTGTGCGACGGGGCCATCCCCTTCTCCTCGGAGACGGTCATCGCCGGCTGGCCGGTGAAGGTGCCGATGATCGACATCCACACCGTCGGCGCCGGGGGCGGCTCCATTGCCCGCCTCGACGCCGGCGGCGCCCTGCGGGTCGGACCGGAGAGCGCCGGGGCCGACCCCGGCCCGGTCTGCTACGGCAGAGGGAGCGAAGTCACCGTCACCGACGCCAACCTCTACCTCGGCCGCCTGCTGCCGGGCCGCTTCCTCGGCGGGCGCAGGCCCCTGCACGAGGAGCGCTGCCGGGATGCGGTACAGGAACTTGCGGCCCGGGCGGGGCTCGCCCCGGTCCGGCTCGCCGAAGGCGTCCTGGAGGTGGCCGAGGCGACCATGGCCGGGGCGCTGCGGGTGGTCTCGGTGGAACGGGGCTATGATCCCCGGGACTTCACCCTCCTCCCCTTCGGCGGCGCCGGGGGGCTGCACGCCTGCGCCCTGGCGGAGAAGCTGGCCATCCCCCGCATCCTCCTTCCGGTCCACCCGGGGCTCCTGTCGGCCGTCGGCATGGTCCTCTCCGACTCGATCCGGGACTACTCCCTCTCGGTGCTGCGCCCCGGCGGGGCGGAATCAGGGGAGCTCGCGGCCCTCTTCGCCCCCCTCGAGGAGCAGGCCCGCCGTGAGATGACGGCCGAAGGGGTCGCCGAGGGAGGGCTGGTACTGCGCTTCTCCCTCGACATGCGCTACCGGGGCCAGTCCTTCGAGGTGAACGTCCCCTTCGAGGGGGACTTCCGCGCCGCCTTCGGCCGTCTGCACGAGCGCCGCTACGGCTACCGCGACGACGGGCGGGAACTGGAGATCGTCACCCTGCGCCTGCGGGCCGTCGGGTGCGGCCCCCACCCCGACCTGACCGCGGGGACCTGCCGCCGGGGGGAGGTCCGCCCCGCGGAGACGGTCCCGGTCGTCCTGGGAGGGGAGGTAACCCCCTGCCCTGTCTACGAACGCGAGGAGCTGCCCTGCGGCGGGGAGTTTCCCGGCCCGGCCCTGGTGGTGGAGGAGACCGCCACCCACCTCGTCGCCCCCGGCTGGCGGGCGCGGGTCGACGGGCGGAGCAACCTGGTGCTGGAGAGGTCTGGATGAAGAACATCGACCCCATCCGCCTCGAGGTGCTGAAGAACCGCTTCGCCTCCCTCACCGAGGAGATGGGGGCGGCCCTGATGCGCACCGCCTTCTCCCCCAATATCAAGGAGCGGCGCGACTTCTCCTGCGCCCTCTTCGACCGGGAGGGCGAGATGGTCGCCCAGGCGGCCCACATCCCCGTCCACCTCGGCTCCATGCCGCTGTCGGTGGCCGCCGCCCTCGGGCGGGCCGACCTGGCCCCCGGCGACATGGTCCTGCTCAACGACCCCTACCGCGGCGGCACCCACCTGCCCGACGTGACCCTGGTGACCCCGGTCTTCTTCGGCGAGGAGCGGCCCGCCTTCTATCTCGCCAACCGGGCCCACCACGCCGACGTCGGGGGGATGACCGCCGGCAGCCTCCCCCTCTCCACCGAGATCTTCCAGGAGGGGCTGCGCATCCCCCCGGTGAAGATCGTCCGCTGCGGGAAGATCGACCGGGAGCTGCTGGCGATGGTCCTGGCCAACGTGCGCACCCCCGTCGAACGGGAGGGGGACCTCACCGCCCAGATCGCCGCCAACCGGACCGGCGAGCGGCGCCTGCGGGAGATCGTGGAGGGCTGCGGCCTGGAGGAAACGGAAGGATACTGCCGGGCCCTGCTCGACTACGGGGCACGGATGATGGAGGAGGTGGTCGCCGCCATCCCCGACGGCAGCTACGCCTTCGAGGACCTCCTCGACGACGACGGCGCCGGCCTCGAGAACATCCCGGTCCGCTGCACCGTAACGATCCGGGGGAAAGAGGCGGTCGTCGATTTCTCGAAATGCGCCCCGCAGGTCCCCGGGTGCCTCAATGCGGTACGGGCCATCACCCTCTCGGCGGTTTTCTACGTCTTCCGCCTGCTGGCCCCTGAGGAGGTTCCGGGCAACGCCGGCTGCATGCGCCCGATCGGGGTCAGGACGAAGCCGGGGACGGTGGCCGACTGCACCTTCCCGGCGGCGGTCGCCGGGGGCAACGTGGAGACCTCCCAGCGCCTCGTCGACGTCCTCCTCGGCGCCCTCGCCCAGGCCCTGCCGGAGCGCATTCCGGCGGCCTCCTGCGGCTCCATGAACAACCTCACCGTCGGCGGGGCGGCCCCCGGCGGCGAGCTCTTCGCCTACTACGAGACGGTCGCCGGCGGCGCCGGCGGGGGACCGGCGGGCGAAGGGGCGAGCGGCATCCAGACCCACATGACCAACACCCTCAACACCCCGGTGGAGGCCCTCGAACACGCCTACCCCCTGAGGGTGCGCCGCTACGCCCTGCGGGTCGGTTCCGGCGGCCCCGGCCGCCACCGCGGCGGGGACGGCGTGACGAAAGAGATCGAACTGCTCGCCCCGGCGCGCATCACCCTCATCGGCGAGCGCCGCCGCACCGCCCCCTACGGACTGCAGGGAGGAGGCCCCGGCCGGAAGGGGCGCAACTGCCTGATCCGTGACGGCCGGGAGCGGAAACTGCCCGGCAAGTGCTCCATCGACGTCCGGGCGGGAGACCGGCTCCGCGTCGAGACCCCCGGCGGCGGCGGGTGGGGAGTCAGGGAAGATTAACGATTTCATCCCCTGTGACGATGCCGGCGCGGAGGGCTCTTTTTGAGAAAAAGGGGGGCAAATGTCTGAGGCGCAGCCGAGTTTTTGCCCTCCCTCAAAACGAGCGCGGAGCGGAGGGGACCCGAAGGGCAAGGAGCGGGGTGCCCTTTCTCTGCTTACTCTCTTTGGGCAAACAAAGAGAGTAAGGCGCCGGCCGGGGGCGCAACCCCGGGGTTTTACGATTGAAACGAAGTTTTTCCAGACAAGCCTCGCCGCCGGTTGATCAAACGCCGAAACAGGAGCACGCCCCTTGCCCTTTCACGACCTGAGCACCTTCATCGCCCGCCTGGAGACAGAGGGGGATCTGTGCCGAATCGCCGCCGAGGTCGACCCGCTGCTGGAGATCGCCGCGATCACCGACCGGGTCAGCAAGGGCGCCGGCGGCAACAAGGCCCTCCTTTTCGAGCGGGTCAAGGGGCACCCCTTTCCGGTCCTGACCAACCTCTTCGGCTCCCTTGACAGGACCGCCTCGGCCCTCGGGGCGGACGACCTCGAGGCCCTGGCCCGGCGCCTGGAGAGGGACCTGGCCGCCGCCCCCGGCGAATCGGCCGGGCAGAGACTGCGCGCCCTTGTCCGGTCCCCGGCCTGGGAACCGTGCGTGATCGAAACGCCCCCGTGCCGTGAAATCGTTCGCGACGCGCCGGACCTCTGTCTCCTTCCGGCCCTGCAGTCCTGGCCGGGGGACGGCGGACGCTACCTGACCCTCCCCCTGGTCTTCACCGCCGACCCCGAGACCGGGGAGACCAACTGCGGCATGTACCGGGTCCAGATCGTCGACGACTCCACGGCCCTGGTCCACTGGAAGGAGGGCTCGGGGGGGGCGGCCCACCACGCCGCCTGGCAGAGGCGGGGAGAACCGATGCCCGTGGCGATCGCCCTCGGCGGCCCACCCGCCCTGACCTACGCCGCCGGCGCGCCGTTGCCGGAGGGGGTCGAGGAGACCCGGTTCGCCGGTTACCTGCAGGGCGAACCGGTCGAGATGGCCGCCTGCCTGAGCAGCGGCCTGAGGGTGCCGGCCGCCGCCGAGTTCGTGATCGAGGGCTTCATCGACCCGGGAAAGACCGGGACCGAAGGGCCCTTCGGCAACCACACCGGGAGCTACGCCCCGGCCGGACCCTTTCCGCTCCTGCGGGTGAGCGCCCTGTGCCACCGCCGAGGGCCTCTCTTCCCGGCCACGATCGTCGGCCCGCCGCCGATGGAGGACTGCTTTCTGGGCAAGGCCACCGAGCGACTCTTCCTCCCGCTGCTGCGCCTGGAGGTCCCCGGGGTGCGGGACATCAACCTTCCGATCGAGGGCATTTTCCACGGCTGCGCCCTG